>NZ_JBHUDX010000006.1:0-36053 GCF_042678285.1 Streptomyces caeni | reverse complement strand
GTCGTGGGCCGGCTGGGGCGGCAGCGGCGGGCGCCCGCCGCCGCGGCTGCCGGCGGGGGACGGCCTGACCGCCGGGCGCCCGCCGCGGCGCGCCTCGATCAGGCCGACGGCCTTCTCCGGCAGCCACGCGGAGGCCGTGCCGCTGTCGTCGGATCCGGAGCCGAAGAGGTGGGGCGCGAGCTGGGCCTGAAGATCGGCCGGGTTCGGGCGGGCGGGGGCCTCCATCTGCATGCACGACTCGATGAGCGGGCGCAGCTCGTCCGGCAGTCCGGACAGGTCCGGGCCCTCGCGCAGCAGCATGAAGACGGTCTCGACGGGGTTGGCGCCGTGGAAGGGAGGGTGCCCGGTGGCCGCGAAGACGAGCATCGAGCCGAGCGAGAAGACATCGCTCGCCCCGGTCACGCTGCGGGAGTCCTTGGCCTGTTCGGGGGACATGTAGGCGGGCGTGCCGACCGCGACGTTCGTCATCGTCAGACGTGTGTTCGACACGCCGGAGGCGATACCGAAGTCGATCACCCGGGGGCCGTCCTCGACGACGAGGACGTTCGAGGGCTTCAGGTCCCGGTGCACGAGGCCCGCCCCGTGGATGGACTGCAGCGCCTCGGCGACCCCGGCAGCCAGCCAGCGCACCGCCGGGGCCGGCAGCGGCCCGCACTCGGTCACTATCTCCTCGAGGGAGGGCGCGGGCACGTACGCGGTGGCGAGCCACGGCACGGCGGCGCGCGGGTCGGCGTCGACCACGGCCGCCGTGTAGAAGCCGGAGACGGCTCGCGCGGCCTCGACCTCACGCGTGAAACGCACCCGGAACAGCTGGTCCTCGGCGAGTTCCGTGCGCACCGTCTTGATCGCCACGCGCCGGCCCGACGCCGAGCGGGCGAGATAGACCAGCCCCATGCCGCCGGCACCCAGCCGTCCCAGCACCTCGAACGGCCCGATCCGCCGCGGATCGTGCTGCGTCAGCTGATCCACCACTTGCCTGCCACCTCCCCGTACGGGTCACGTCATCCGCGTCGTGCACGCGACCCCGTGCAGCGTCTCACCACCGCACCGCCATGGCGGCACGCACCCCGATTCTTCCTGTCCGGGCCACTGGTTGCGAACCCGGGGGCGGAAGGGGGTGTCTCAGGACAAAACCATGCCGGAACGCCTCTCGGGAAGCGGGCGCCCGCATGATGGAACGCCCGGCACGACCCCGAAGTGCCTCGGCGCTGCCGCCGGCTACCGCTGGAGCAGCGCGAAGGACGCCCCCTGATCGTCCGTGACGACCGCCACCTGTCCGTACGATGCCTCGAACGGCGGTACCTGTACACGACCACCCAGCCGCTCGACCGCGCCGAGTGCCGCCGCGCCGTCCCGGACGGCGAAGTGGACGAGGAAGTGGGGCGGCATCTCGGCGGGGAAGACGTCCCCTACCGCCGCTCGCCCGAACTCGGGGACGGCGCCGGGGCCGAAGAGGGCGTCGTGGAAGAGGTTCGCGTAGAAGGCGTTCGCGGTGGCGGGGTCCCGTGCGTACAGCTGCGCCCAGGCGAAGGAGCCGGGTTCGCGCCGTGCGCCGAAGCCCGGGTGGGTGCCGCCCTGCCAGAGCCCGAAGACGGCGCCCTCGGGGTCGGCGGCCAGCGCCATGACACCCAGGGCGTCCACGGGGGTGGGCAGGGTGACGATCTGGCCGCCGGCCGCCCGGATGCGCCCGGCGAGCGCGGGGGCGTCGGGGGTGGCGAAGTACACCGTCCAGACGGTGGGCATCCGTCCGTCCCGCTTGGGCGCCAGCGCGGCCACGGGGCGGCCGTCGAGACGTGCCCACACCGAGGAGCCGTACGCCTCCTCGAAGGTCCACCCGAAGAGCTCACCGTAGAACCGCTTGCCCGCCTCGACGTCGGGCAACTGGGCGTCGGCCCAGCAGGGGACGCCCTCGGTGGCGCCCTCGGGGACGTCCCCGTCGCCCGCTTCCCCTCGCGACGGCTGCGACGCTTGCGGCAGCTGCGACGCTTGCGGCGGCTGTGACGACGATGACGGCGGCTGTGACGACGATGACGGCGGCTGTGACGACGATGGCGGGTTTTCGGCCATGTCGCCAAGCTAGTGGGCTTCCCGGTGCGCCGCGCGCGGGGATACTCCCTCCTCAGCGGCGCCGGGAGCCCTTGTCCGCCCCCGCACTCCCCATTTGCAGTCGGCCGAATCGCGCTCCGATCACCCCTCGGTAAGCTGACGGCATGACAGGACAAGTGCGTACCGTCGACGGCCGCGTGGCCGGTCGGCGCGGGCAGGCGACCAGGCAGAAGCTGCTCGACTGCCTCAGCGAGATGCTCAGCTCATCGCCCTACCGGGACGTCAAAGTCATCGACGTCGCCCGGAAGGCGGGGACGTCGCCGGCGACCTTCTACCAGTACTTCCCGGACGTGGAGGGTGCCGTCCTGGAGATCGCCGAGCAAATGGCCGCGGAGGGCGCCACGTTGACCGAGTTGCTCGAAGGGCGCTCGTGGGTCGGCAAGGCGGGCTGGCAGACGGCGCAGGAACTCGTGGACGGTTTCCTGGAGTTCTGGCGCAAGCACGACGCGATCCTGCGGGTCGTCGACCTGGGTGCCGCCGAGGGCGACAAACGCTTCTACAAGATCCGCATGAAGATCCTGAATTCCGTGAACAACTCCCTGGCGAACTCGATCGCCGACCTCCAGTCCAGGGGCCGGGTCGACAAGGACGTGAACGCGGCGGCCGTGGCGGGCTCGCTCGTGGCGATGCTCGCGTCCGTGTCCTCCCACCAGAAGGGCTTCCAGTCCTGGGGCGTCAAGCAGGCCGAACTCAAGCCCAATTTGGCGCTGTTGGTGCATCTGGGCGTGACCGGCAAGAAGCCGACGAAGTAGGACGGCGGCTCGGTCGCTCCAGGGCTCTCACGTTCTGTCATACGGGCGGTGGTTCACTCCGGTGGGCCACCGCCCGCTGCCCATGTCCGGGCGCCGGTGCATCATGCCGCGCCCAAAGCCCCCGGGCCCCGGGCCCCGGGCCCCGACCAGGCGCCATCACCGCCGCGCGAGCCGGAAGAGCCGGATCTCCCGTTCCACCCGGGCCTGGTACGTCGCATACGGCGGCCAGAAGTCCAATGCCGCCCGCCAGGCCGCTTCCCGCTCCGCCCCTTCCAGCAGATGGGCCCTGACGGGGATGTCCTGGCCCTTCCAGCTGATCGAGGCGTCGGGGTGGGCGAGGAGATTGGCGGTCCAGGCGGGGTTTCCGGCGCGCCCGAAGTTGGATCCGACGAGGAGCCAGGTGCCGCCCTCCTCCGGCATGCACGCCAGCGGCGTACGGCGCGGCAGTCCGCTTCTCGCACCGGTGGCCGTGAGTACGACGCCCGGCAGCATCCGGGCGCTGAGCAGGATCCTCCCGCGGGTCAGCCGGTGCACCGCGCGGTCCAGCGCGGGCACGACGTGCGGCGCGACCTTCGCGAAGGCGCGCGCGGAGGACACCTTCTGCACGATCCGCGCACCGAGGGCCGTCACACGGCCACCTCCCTCTGCTCGAAGAGCCCGGCCGCGCCGGCCGCGTGCGCCCTCAGCCGGTGTACCGGGCCGAACAGCAGCTCGTCGCCGGCCGAGCGCTTGAAATACAGATGCGCCTCGTGTTCCCAGGTGAAACCGATGCCCCCGTGGAGCTGGATCCCCTCGGCGGCCGCGGTGCGCAGCGCCTGAAGGGCCTGGGCGAGGGCGAGCCCGCCGACCGTTTCTCCCCGCGCGCTCGCCCAGGCCGCGTAGTACGCCGCCGAACGGGCCGCCTGCAACTGGACGTACACATCGGCCAGCCGGTGCTTGACGGCCTGGAAGGACCCGATCGCCCGCCCGAACTGCTTCCGCTGCCCGACGTACTCGACGGTCCGCTCCAGCGCCCGACCGGCGGCGCCCACGGCCTCGCAGGCGAGGACGGCGGCGGCGCGGTCCCCGGCGGCGGCGAGCGCCCCGGCCACATCGGCTCCGTCTTCGCCCAGCAACTCGGCTTTCACGTCGCGTAGTTGGATGCGGGCGCGGGGCCGGGTCTCGTCGAGGGCGGTCTGCCGGGTGCGTACTCCGCCCTCCCGCACGAGGAACAGCAGGGTCCGCGAGCGGGCGAAACCCCCGGCGTGGGCGGCGACGACGAGCAGGCCGGCGCTGTGCCCGTCGAGTACCTGGCCGGCCTCCCCGTACAGCCGCCAGGCGCCGTCCGCCTGCCGCGCCTGCACACCGCCGGCGCGTCCGCCGCCCGCCCAGTCGCCGCGGTTGCCGTCGACGAGGGCGAGCGCGGTGGCCAGGGCCGGGCCGGGGACGGCCAGGGCGGCGGTCAGCTCTCCGGAGGCGAGGCGGGGCAGCAGTTCGGCACGCTGGTCGCCGGTGCCGAGCGCGAGCAGCAGGGGCGCGGCCAGGACGGCCGTGGACAGCAGCGGGGAGGGGGCGAGGGCGCGTCCGACCTCCTCGCAGGCGAGGGCGAGTTCGGTGGTGGTGCAGCCGACGCCGCCGTACGCCTCCGGGAGCGCAAGCCCGGCCAGGCCGAGCTGCGCGGCGAGGGTGGTCCACAGGGCGGCGTCGTATCCGGCGCCGGTGCGCACGGCGGCCCGGACGTCGTCCGGTCCACAGCGCTTGGCCAGCGCCTCCCGCACCGTACGGCGGATCTCGTCCTGTTCGGCGGTGAAGCGGGCGTCCATGGGCGGGGTCCCTTCTGCATCTGACGATGCGTCATGTTAGGGCGCCGGCGCACGCGTGCACAGGTCCGTCGCGACGAAATCTGATGTACCGTCAGATACATGACTGCTGTGACCGGCCGGAAGGCCGCGATCGTGGGTGTGTCGCTGTCCGACTGCGGCCGGGTGGACGAGGCGACGCCGTACGCCCTGCACGCCCAGGCCGCCCGCCGTGCCCTGGCGGACGCGGGCCTGGACCGTTCGGTGATCGACGGCTTCGCGTCGGCGGGGCTCGGCACGCTCGCCCCCGCGGAGGTCGCCGAATACCTCGGGCTGCGGCCCGCCTGGGTGGACTCCACATCCGTCGGCGGCTCCACCTGGGAGGTCATGGCGGCCCACGCGGCGGACGCGATCGCCGCGGGCCACGCGCGGGCGGTGCTCCTGGTCTACGGCTCCACGGCCCGCGCGGACATCAGGGCGGGCCGGCGCACGGGCAACCTCTCCTTCGGCGCCCGCGGTCCCCTCCAGTTCGAGGTCCCCTACGGCCACACGCTGATCGCCAAGTACGCGATGGCGGCACGCCGCCACATGCACGAGTACGGCACGACGATCGAGCAGCTGGCCGAGGTGGCGGTGCAGGCGCGGGCGAACGCGGCGGCGAACCCCGAGGCCATGTTCCGCGACCCGATCACGGTGGACGAGGTGCTGTCCGGCCCGATGGTCGCGGACCCCTTCACCAAGCTGCACTGCTGCATACGGTCCGACGGCGGGGCGGCGGTGCTGCTGGTGGCGGAGGACGTCGCGCGGGACTGCCGCACGGCACCGGTGTGGGTGCTCGGGAGCGGGGAGCACGTCTCGCACACGGCGATGTCGCAGTGGCCGGACTTCACCGTCTCCCCGGCGGCGGTCAGCGGCCGCCTGGCCTTCGCGCGGGCCGGAGTGCGCCCCGAGGAAGTCGATCTCGCTGAGATCTACGACGCCTTCACCTACATGACGCTGGTGACGCTGGAGGACCTCGGCTTCTGCGGCAAGGGCGAGGGCGGGGCGTTCGTGGAGAAGGGGCGGCTGCTGGCGGCGGGCGGGCAGTTGCCGGTGAACACAGACGGGGGCGGCCTGTCCGCCCAGCATCCGGGAATGCGGGGGTTGTTCCTGCTGGTGGAGGCGGTGCGGCAGCTGCGCGGAGAGGCCGGCGAACGGCAGGTCCGCAAGGACGGCGGGCGGCTTCCGGAGCTGGCCGTGGCGTCGGGGACGGGCGGCTGGTTCTGCTCGTCGGGGACGGTGGTGCTGGGTCGGGGGTGACGGTGGTGCCGGGACGGGCCGAGGAGGCCCGGCACGGGGACCCGCAGCAGGCGGCCCCGCACAGGACCCGGCAGCCGGCGGCCCGGCACCCGGCGGCCCCGCACGTGATACTCGGGGCATGGCAACCGATCTCCACGACCTGCTCAGGTCCCTGCGGGTGTGGGACCCGGCGACGACCGAGCTTCCCCCCTTCGACCCGGCGGCTGCGCCCGCCGAGCCGCTCGCGCTGTTCACGGAGTGGTTCGCTCAGGCGGTGGCGGCGGGCCAGCCCGAGCCGCACACGATGTCGCTGGCGACCGCCGACGCGGACGGCACGCCGGACGTCCGCATCGTGATGCTGCACGGGGCGGACGCGGACGGCTGGGCGTTCGCCACGCACTCGGGCAGCCACAAGGGGCGGCAGCTCGCGGCGCGGCCGTATGCCGCCCTCGCGTTCTACTGGTCCGCCCAGGGCCGCCAGGTCCGGCTGCGCGGCCCGGTCACGGCCGCCCCGGTGCCGGAGGGGCAGGCGGATCTGCACGCCCGCTCCACCGGCGCGCTGGCCGCCGCGCTCACCGGCCGGCAGAGCGATCCGCTCGGCTCGGTGGAGGAGCTGGCGCGGGCCTCGGACGCGGCCTGGGAGCGGGCCCGGCGCGAGCCGGACGCCCCGGTCCCGTCCTGGACGCTCTACCGCCTCAGGCCGGAGCGGATGGAGTTCTTCCAGGGCGACGCGAAGCGCCGGCACGTACGGCTCGTCTACCGCCGCACGGAGGGGGCGTGGGCCAAGGAGCTGCTGTGGCCCTGAGCGTGGAAGCCGTGGACGCCGTGAAAGCCGTGGACGCCGTGGACGCCGGCGGCGGCGCGGCGGCCCCCTGCGCCACAAAAGTGCTGATCCTGTGTCAGGTCTCCTCGGCGGCATCCCCGAGCGCGTACACCGCGAAGTCCGCCACCGGGCGGTAGCCGAGCCGCTGGTAGAGGCCGTTGCTCGTGGGGTTGGAGAGGTCGGTGAAGAGCAGGACCTCCTTGGCGCCCGAGTCGGCTGCGGCCCGGCTGACCGCGGTGGTGACGGCGCCCGCATATCCGCGGCCGCGCAGCGGGGCGGGGGTGTAGACGGTGGCGACGCGGACCTGCCCGGCGACCTCGGGCGTGACACTCGCCAGGGCGACGGGCGCACCGTCCGGTGTCTCCCACAGCGTGATCCCGCCGTACGCGAGCCGGTCCTCGGCCCAGCGGTCTGCGTCCTGCCCGGCCCGCTCGCCGACATCCGCACAAAACGCGGCGTACCACCGAGCGACCAGCTCGCGGTCGTCAGGCGTGGCGACGCGAGCGCTCCCGGGCGGTGCGGGCTCGGGTGGGGTGAGGGTGCCGAGGCGGTAGAGCCGCTGCCGTACCTCGAGCCGGGCGGTGGCCCCGGTGCGGCGCTCCCAGGCGGCGGCGAACACGGCGGCCGTCTCCGCCGGACCGCCCGCCCCCGGGAGCGCGCGCCCGTCCTCTGCGAGCCGCGCGGCCAGTGCGTCGGCGTCGTCGGCGCCGAAGGCGGTCAGGTTGAGCTGGTGCGGGGGCGTCCGCAGGACCGTGGCCCGCACGTTGCCGCCCCCGTCCGTGAGCCGGCCGAAGTACGGCGTCCCCTCGCCGAACGCGCCCGGCGCTCGCGACCGCAGTCTCTCGGCGACGGTCAGCTGCACGGTGTGCCGCGCAGGCTCGGACCGCAGGAAAGCCCCGGCACACCCGAGGAACTCCTCCAGGTCCTCGGTGAACCGCCAGTCATACGCGTCATCGGCCATGCCACACCGTCTCGCGAATCACCGCACGGGTGCACGCCATTTAGGGCCGCCCCTGGTCAGAGAACCGCCGGCTCGGGGTCGCTCGCGATCCGGGCGTGCAGGTGCACGTCCCGGAACGCGTCCCGCCGCCCCGCCTCGAACATGGCGCCGCGCAGCGTGCCCTCGTAGGGGAAGCCGCACCGCTCCGCGACCCGGCAGGAGGCCTCGTGGCCGAGGGCGTGGCCCAGTTCCAGGCGGTTGAGGCCCAGGTCGGTCAGGGCCCAGCGGGCGGCGAGGGCGAGGGCGCGGGTGGCGACCCGCCGACCGCGCGCCTCGGGCAGCACCCAGTAGCCGACGCGGCCGACACGCAGGACATGGTCGATCTCGTTGACGCCGATGTGACCCAGCGTCGTACCGCTCTCGGCGTCCGTGATGCGGTACTGGGCGCAGCTCCCGTCCTCGGCGCTGCGCTCCCGGGAGCGCAGCGCGGCGCGGGCGCCGGCGAGGTCCGTGACGGTCTTCAGGGGCGTGTTCCAGCGCTGGAACTCCGGGTCGGACAGCCCGCGCAGCCATGTCGCCACGTCGCTGTCGGAATCGGCGTCCCAGCGGCGCAGCCGCAGGCCGTGACCGTGCAGTTCGGGGAAGGGACGGGCGGGGGACGTGTGACGTATGTCGGCCATCGTGCCATTCAACCAACCCGCACGCCACGATCACCGTCCGCACGGCCGGAACACGGGCAATCCCTGCCTGAAGACCACCTCCAGTTCCATGCCCACCCGCAGTTCGCCCGCCGCGCACTCCACGACCTCCGTCATCATCCGCGGCCCCTCCGCGAGATCGACCACGGCGGCGACGTACGGGGTGCGCTCCCCGAAGGGCGGCAGGTCGTTGCGGTGGACGACGGACCAGGTGTAGAGGGTCGCCCGGCCGCCGGCCCGCTCCCAGACGACGTCCTCGCTCCAGCAGTACGGGCAGAACTCCCGGGGGTAGTGGTGCACCCGCCCGCAGCTGCCGCAGCGGCGCACCAGCAGCCGCCCCTCCGCCGCCGCGTCCCAGTACGGCCGGGTGAAGGCATCGGCCTCGGGGAGGTCGAAGCGCGGCCCGGTCACCGGAACCAACCCAGCGCGGCGTCCAGGGACCATGTCTGCCACGACATCCCGAACAGTCCCACCGCCGAGACCAGCGCCATCATCGAGTTCTGTCCCTGCTCGGCCCAGTCGTGGATCATGAGGGTGAAGTAGAGGACGTTGAGGAGCAGGCCGCCGGCCAGCGCGACCGGTGTCAGGAAGCCGGCGATCAGGCCGAGTCCGAGGGCCAGTTCGGCGTACACCACGACATGGGCCATCGTCCGCGGCCGGGGCGCGACCACCGTGTCGAAGCCGCTGCGCACCGCCGCCCAGCGGTGCTTGGCGGCGATGTCGGCGGCCCACGCGATGCCGGTGCCCCGCTCGAACCACGCCTTCTTGTCCTTGTGGCGCCAGCTCTCCAGCCACCACAGCCCGAGCCCGACGCGGAGCACGGCGAGGCATTCCGCGCCGGTGAGCCAGATCGTGTCCATGAAGCGTCCGTCCTCCCACCGGGACCATTTTTTTCTGACGGTACGTCAGTTCAGCGCACCAGCCGGGCACGCGCAAGAGGATGAGAGCGGGCGGACCAGGGCGGACGGACGAAGGCTGACGGACACGGACGGGGCGAACGCGGGCAGGGGCGGGCCACTCGCTCCGCGCGCGGGCGCCGAACAGTTCCGTCCACCGGTCCACCACAACCGGTCCGCCTCCGCCACCGCCCGCACCCGCTTCCCCTACACCCGTGATCAATTCGCAACCGATTCCGGTCTTGACCGAGACCCATCAACGCCACCTGTGGTTACGCTCGCGCTCATGCCCGACTCGACTTCCGCTTCGTCGCGCCCCACGGTGCCGGCCCACGAGGACCGGCCCGTCTACGTCATCGGCGGCGGCCCCGGCGGGCTGGCCGCGGCGTACGCGCTGCGCGCCCGGGGCGTACGGGCCGTCGTACTGGAGAAGTCCGACGGCGTCGGAGCGTCCTGGCGGCGCCACTACGACCGGCTGCACCTGCACACCACGCGGCGGTTGTCGAGCCTGCCGGGACTGCCCATACCGCGGAGGTCCGGACGGTGGGTGTCGCGCGACGACGTGGTGCGATACCTGGAGAAGTACGCCGAGCACCACGAGCTGGAGATCGTCACAGGCGTCGAGGTCTCGCGTGTCGAACCCGCCCCGGACGGCACCGGCTGGCTGCTGCACGCAACCGGCGGCCGCCGGCTGACCGGGAGCGCGGTCGTCGTGGCCACCGGCCACAACCACACCCCGCGCGTGCCCGACTGGCCGGGCCGCGACGCCTACACCGGCGAGTTCCTGCACGCCCGCGAGTACCGCAGCGCCGGGCCGTACGCCGGGCGGGACGTCCTCGTCGTGGGCGCCGGCAACACGGGCGCCGAGATCGCCGTCGACCTGGCGGAGGGCGGGGCCTCGCGTGTGCGGCTGTCGGTGCGCACGGCACCCCACATCGTGCGCCGGTCCACCGCGGGGTGGGCGGCGCAGTTCTCCGGAATCCTCATACGACGGCTGCCGGTGCGGCTCGTCGACCGGCTGGCCCGCCCGGTGGCGCGGATCGGCGTACCGGACCTGTCGGCGCACGGACTGCCCCGGCCCGGCACCGGCCTCTACTCCCGGGTGACCGAGGGGGCGATTCCCGTGCAAGACGTCGGGTTCGTCGACGCGGTGCGCGGGGGACGAATCGAGATCGTGGCGGCCGTCGAGGGCTTCGACGGCGGCAAGGTGGTCCTCGCCGACGGGAACCGGATCGAGCCGGAGGCCGTGATCGCCGCGACCGGGTACGTCCGCGCCCTGGAGGGCCTCGTGGGCCACCTCGGGGTCCTCGACGCCCACGGCAGACCCGTCGTCCACGGTGCCCGCTGCCCGCACACGGCCCCCGACCTGTACTTCACCGGCTTCACCAACCCGATCAGCGGCATGCTCCGCGAACTGGCCATCGACGCCGAGAAGATCGCCAAGGCGGTGGCGCACCGCGCGCAACGCCCGGAACGGCGGCCCCTCCCGGCCCACTGAGGCGGACCGGGCCGAGCAGGCCCGTCCGGGGGCTCACCCGTCTTTTGCATGCAGAGCAGTTCCTGACGGCGTATCAGTTCAACTAATCTGACACTGCGTCAGTTACTGAATGCTGTCACACAGGAGCGGGCGGACCGATGCTTGGATCAACCCACGGCACCCTCACCACCGACTCCCGCCGGGCCCGGGTCATCGCCTGCGGCGAGCAACCCTCCCCCGCCGTGCACGGCAGGCCGGCCGAGGCCGGCGACCTCGACGTCAGCGGGCGGCCGCTGCACGCCGACGTACCCGGTCTGGACCGGTTCTTCCGGCCCGAGTCCGTCGCCGTGATCGGCGCCTCGGACGCCGAGGGCCGACCGAACACGGGCATCACCCGGCAACTGCTCGCCTGGGCCGAGCGGGTCGGCGCCCGGCTGCACCCGGTGCACCCCACCCGTCGGTCCGTCTTCGGCATCCCCTGCTCCCCCTCCGTCGCGGACCTGCCCGAACAGGTCGATCTCGCCGTGCTGCTCGTCTCCGACCCCCTTCCCCTCATCGAGGAACTCGGCGCGGCCAAGGTGAAGTTCGCCGTCGCTTTCGCCTCCGGTTTCGCCGAGACCGGTGAGGAGGGCGCCGCCGCGCAGGCCCGGCTCGCCGAGAGCGTGGAGCGGTCCGGGATACGGCTGCTCGGGCCCAACACCAACCTCAACGCCTTCGAGCGGTTCCGGGAGGACCTGGACGGGCCGGCCATCGCGCTCATCACGCAGTCCGGGCACCAGGGGCGGCCCGTCTTCGCCCTGCAGGAACTGGGGATACGGCTGTCCCACTGGGCCCCCACCGGCAACGAGGCCGATCTGGAGACCGCCGACTTCGTCTCCTACTTCGCCGAGCAGCCCGGCATCGGCGCCATCGCCTGCTACATCGAGGGGCTCAAGGACGGCCGCTCCTTCCTCCTCGCCGCGGACCGGGCCGCCCGGCGCGGTGTGCCGGTGGTCGCGGTCAAGGTCGGCCGCACGGAGACAGGCGCCCGCACCGCCGCCTCACACACCGGCAAGCTGACCGGCGCGGACCAGGTCGTCGACGCGGCGATGCGGCAGTACGGCGTGATCCGGGTGGACACCCTCGACGAACTGCAGGACACCGCGGCCCTGCTGGCCCGGGCGCGCGCCCCGCGCGCCGACGGTGTCGTCGTCTATTCGATCTCGGGCGGCACGGGCGCGCACGTCGCGGATCTGGCGGCCGAGGCGGGCCTGCGTCTGCCGGTCCTGTCCGAGGCCAGACAGGCCGAGCTGCACCAGTGGATACCCGGCTATCTGAACGTCGCCAACCCCGTCGACAACGGCGGCCATCCGGTGGGCGACTGGCGCGGACGCAAGATCATCGACGCGATCCTCGACGACCCGGAGGTGGGGGTGCTCATCTGCCCCGTCACCGGGCCCTTCCCTCCGCTGAGCGACAAGCTCGTGCGGGATCTCGTGGACGCGGCGGAGCACACGGACAAGCTGGTGTGCGTGGTGTGGGGGTCGCCGGTCGGCACCGAGGCCGCCTACCGCGAGACGCTGCTCGGCTCCTCGCGCGTGGCCACCTTCCGCACCGTGGGGAACTGCATCGCGGCCGTCCGCGCCCACCTCGACCACCGCCGCTTCGTCCGCGGCTACCGCTCCCCCTTCGACGAGGCGCCCCGCACCCCCTCTCCCTCCTTCCGCAAGGCGCAGGCGCTGATGCGGCCCGGGCAGCAGCTGAGCGAGCACGCGGCGAAGCAGCTGCTGCGGGCGTACGGCATCCGTGTGCCGCGCGAGCAACTGGTGACCAGCGCCGCGGCGGCGGTGCGCGCGGCGGGGCTCGTCGGCTACCCGGTGGTGATGAAGGCGTCCGGCGCGCGGATCGCCCACAAGACCGATCTGGGTCTGGTGAAAGTCGGGCTGACCTCCGCCAGCCAGGTCAGGGACGCCTACCGGGAGCTGACCGACATCGCGCGCTACGAGGGGATCCCGCTCGACGGCGTCCTCGTGTGCCAGATGGTCGAGGCCGGAGTCGAGACGGTCGTCGGCGTCTGTCACGACCGGCTCTTCGGGCCGACGGTGACCGTCGGGCTCGGCGGTGTGCTCGTCGAGGTGCTGCGCGACGCGGCCGTGCGTGTGCCGCCCTTCGGCGAGGAGCAGGCCCGGGACATGCTCTCCGAGCTGCGCGGGCGGGCCCTGCTGAACGGGGTGCGCGGGCGTCCCCCGGCCGACGTCGACGCGCTGGTCGAGGTCGTGCTCCGCGTCCAGCGCATGGCACTCGAACTCGGCGACGCGATCGCGGAGCTGGACATCA
Source organism: Streptomyces caeni (assembly GCF_042678285.1). Taxonomy (NCBI): domain Bacteria; kingdom Bacillati; phylum Actinomycetota; class Actinomycetes; order Kitasatosporales; family Streptomycetaceae; genus Streptomyces; species Streptomyces caeni. Next base: position 22,989 of record NZ_JBHUDX010000006.1, on the reverse strand, counting down.
ACCCGCTGATGGTGCTGCCCAGGGGGCAGGGAGCCGTGGCCCTGGACGCGCTGGCGGTGTGCCGCTGAGCGCAGCGTCCGCGCGAGGTCCGTCCCTGCTCGTACGAATGCCCGCACGAATGCCCGTACGAAACGGAGTACTCCCATGTCCGACTCCCCCGATAGGTCCGCCGGCTCCGCCGATCTGCTCGATTCGGCTGGTTCATTGGTACTGCGCACCACTGACAACCACGTCTCGTGGCTCACCCTCAACCGCCCCGACGCCCTCAACGCCATCACCCCCGACCTGCGCGAACACCTCATCCAGGCGCTTCTCGACGCCTCGGCCGACCCGGATGTGCGCGCCGTGGTCCTCACGGGCCGCGGACGCGGTTTCTGCGCCGGCGCGGACCTGCGCGGCGGGCCGGCGGGCGGGGAGCGGATCCCCGGCGACGTGGCCCGGACCATCCGCCGCGGCGCCCAGCGTCTGGTCGCCGCGGTCCTCGACTGCGAGAAACCGGTGATCGCCGCGGTGAACGGCACCGCCGCCGGTCTCGGTGCGCACCTCGCCCTGGCCTGCGACCTGGTGCTGGCCGCGGACTCGGCCGCGTTCGTCGAGGTGTTCGTGCGGCGGGGGCTGGTGCCCGACGGCGGTGGCGCGTATCTGCTGCCCCGGCTGGTCGGGCCGCAGCGCGCCAAGGAGCTGATGTTCTTCGGCGACGCGCTGACCGCCACGGACGCCGAACGCCTGGGCCTGGTCAACCGGGTGGTGCCGGCGGACGCCCTGGAGAAGACCGCGCACGAATGGGCCGGGCGCCTGGCCACGGGCCCCACCCGCGCGCTCGCGCTGACCAAGCAACTGGTCAACGCCTCCCTCGGCTCGGACCGCGCCACCGCGTTCGCCGCCGAGGCCGCCGCCCAGGAGATCAACATGACGACGGCGGACGCGCGGGAGGGCGTGGCGAGCTTCGTCGAACGGCGCACCCCCCGTTACCGGGGCCGTTGAGAGGCCCGTCGGGCCTGGGCCTTCACTTCTGACGCAGCGTCAGTTTCAATGGGCGATGTGATGGGACACGCGGGGATGGCGGCCACCGCCGTCCGTTACCTCAGGTCGGTCGGAGCGCCCACGGCAGCGGGGCCGGTCGAAGCGCTGCCACGCCCCCACCTGCGGGCCGTGGGGGACGACGAGCGGGCACCGGTCCACTCGGGCGAGTTCCGCCGCGTCCTGGGAAGCTTCGCGACCGGCGTCACGGTGATCACCGCGCCCGCCGCGGACGGGGAGGCGAGCCCGGCCGGCTTCGCCTGCCAGTCGTTCTCGTCCCTCTCACTCGACCCTCCGCTGGTCGTGTTCATGGTCGGCCGTACGTCGACGACGTGGCCGCGGATCGCCCGCGCGGGGGTGTTCTGCGTGAACGTGCTGACCGCCGGCCAGACCGAGTTGTGCCGCGGCTTCGCGGTGAGCGGCGGGGAGAAGTTCGCCGGGGTCGGCCACGAACCGGCGCCGTTCTCCGGCTCGCCCCGGCTCACGGGCGCCGCGGCGTGGATCGACTGCGCGGTCCACGCCGTGCACGCCGGCGGCGACCATCTGATCGTGGTGGGCCGGGTCGCGGCCCTGGGGACCGGCGACGACGAGGCCGCGCCCCTGCTGTTCCACAAGGGCCGCTTCCTCTAGGGGGTGTTTCAAAAGTCCCGCACAGCACCCACGGCGCCCGGCACGCTCCCCCAAGCTCTTCGAGCAGGGCACCCCCACTCGCCGCACCGGCCGAAACCCCGAGTACGTCCAGTACGAGGGCTTCCGTCCGGCACGCCGAGAGCACGCACCGGACACCGCGGGCACCGCACAGGACCTTCGAAACACCCCCTAGCCGCCCTGCGCACGCGGGGTCCCGCTCAGGCCGGGACCGCTACGCGCCCCGTCGGGCGGCGCCGGATCACCAGGGCCATCAGGGCCGCCGCCGCGCACAGGGCACCCGACGCGTACCAGACCACGTCGTACGAACCGAACGTGTCGCGTGCGACGCCGCCGAGGAAGGCGACCAGGGCCGCGCCGATCTGGTGCGAGGCGAGAACCCAGCCGAAGACGATGGCGCTGTCCTCGCCGTACTGCTCCCGGCACAGCGCCAGGGTCGGCGGGACCGTGGCGACCCAGTCCAGGCCGTAGAAGACGATGAAGAAGATCATCGGCGGGTGCACGGCCGGGGCCAGGAGCATGGGCAGGAAGAGGAGCGAGACGCCGCGCAGGGCGTAGTACACCGCGAGCAGGCGGCGCGGTTCGAAGCGGTCCGTGAACCAGCCCGAGGCGATGGTGCCGAGTACGTCGAAGACGCCGACGACCGCGAGCAGCGAGGCCGCCGCCGTGATCGGCATGCCGTGGTCGTGGGCGGCCGGGACGAAGTGGGTCTGGATCAGGCCGTTCGTGGAGGCTCCGCAGATCGCGAACGTGCCCGCCAGCAGCCAGAACGGGCCCGTGCGCACCGCCGAGAGGAGCACGGTCACCGCACGCCGCCCGGCTCCGGGCGCGGCCTGCGGCCTGGGCACGAACTCCTCGGCGCCGTAGGGCTTCAGGCCCACGTCCGCCGGGTGGTCCCGCAGCAGCAGCCAGACGAAGGGGATGACCGCGAGCGCGGCGAGGGAGACGGTCACCGCGGCCGGACGCCAGCCGCGGTCCTCCACCATCCAGGACAGCACGGGAAGGAAGATCAGTTGTCCCGAGGCGGAGGCGGCCGTGAGGATGCCGCTCACCAGACCGCGCCGCACGGCGAACCAGCGGTTCGTGACGGTCGCCGCGAAGGCCAGCGCCATCGAACCGGTGCCCAGCCCGACCAGCAGGCCCCAGCAGAGCAGGAGCTGCCAGGCCGCCGTCATCCACACGGTGGCGCCCGAGCCGAGCGCGATGACCGCCAGCGCCACGGCGACGACCCGGCGGATGCCGAAGCGGTCCATCAGGGCGGCCGCGAAGGGCGCGGTCAGACCGTACAGCGCGAGGTTGACCGACACGGCCGCGCCGATCGTGCCGCGCGACCAGTGGAACTCCTGGTAGAACTTTGGGGCACACAGCGCGATGAGCAGGAACAAGGGGGGCAGGACAAGGTGGACGTCACCATCTACGTACGACTCAGCCTCGATCAGCACGGCGACGAGTTGGGAGTTCGGAGGCAGGAGGACGAGTGCCGGGCCTTCGCCGCAGCTCGTGGCTGGACCGTACGAGAGGTGATCGCAGACAACGACGTCAGCGCCACCTCGGGCAAGGTGCGACCGGGGTTCGAACGGCTGTTGGCGTCCAAGCCGGACGCGATCCTCTGTTGGCACACTGACCGGCTCGTACGCAAGACGGAAGACCTGTTGCGAGTGATCGCACTCGGGATCAACGTCCACGCCATCCACGCCGGACACCTTGACCTCTCGACTCCGGCCGGTCGAGCCACGGCCAAGACGGTTACGGCGTGGGCGGAGTACGAGGGTGAGCAGAAGGCGCTGCGGCAGAAGGCATCGAACCTTCAGGCGGCGAAGAACGGCACGCCGCACAAGACGGGCTTGCGCCCCTTCGGCTACGCCGACGACTACGTGACCGTGGTCGAGGACGAGGCAGAAGCGATCCGCAAGGGTGCCGAGATGGTTCTTCAGGGCGAGACCCTGGCGGCTGTCGCCCGCTTCTGGACCGACCTCGGTCTACTCGCTCCCCGCTCGTCGTCCGGCACGGCGAAGGGTGAGGCGAAGGGGTGGGGCGTAGGCGGAGTGAAGAAGGTGCTCATCTCCCCTCGGTACATCGCTCAGGCCACCTACCACGGCGAAGTGGTGGGCGAGGGCCAGTGGCCCGCAATCCTGGACGAGGTGACCCACTACGCCTTGGTGTCGGCGCTGACAAACCCCAAGCGGTTCACGGGGGGTGCCCGTACCGGCTCGGCCCCTCAGACCCTGCTCGCCGGACTGGCTACCTGTGAGCGTTGCGGGGAGACCGTGCGAGGCGGCATGTACCGAGGGACCCCGGTCTACCGCTGCGGGCAGAAGCACGTACGCGTACCCCGTGAGCTGGCCGACAAGCGAGCCGGTAACGCCGTCCTCGCGCGGATCGTCTTCCCCGACTTCCTGCCCTGGGTTCTCGCCGCTCGGCAGGAGGAGGGAGACGACTCGGCCCACCTCCACCAGGAGGCGCAGACCCTGCGGGAACGGCTTGACGGGTTGGCCGTGGCCTACGCTTCGGGGTCCATCACCCTGTCGCAGATGACGGCCGGTACCGAGGCGATCCGGGCCAGGCTCGACGAGATCGACGAGAAGCTGTCCGGTGTCACTGGCCTGCCCCCGATCGACCCCGTGTCGGGCATCGCTGGCCTGATTCAGGACTGGCCGAACACTCCGCTCCCCATCCGTCGAGCGTGGGTCAAGTTCGTCACCACGATCACGATGCACCCCAACGGCTTCAAGAAGGCGGCGAAGATGACCGTGGACGACTACATGACCGTGGAGTGGAACCAGACCGCCGACGACGAAGCCGACGCGTAGTGGCTTCGATGTCTGGCCCCACCTGTGTGCTTGGGTGGTGCTCCGTCCCTGCTTGGCATGACGGTGATTATCGGGTCGCCGCCGGTCGGGGCACGCTGATAGACAGATGCGATGGCGGATGACGACGCGCAAGGATTCCAGGCAGGGCAGTCGGGGCTGATCGTGAGGGTTCCGGAGGCGGAGCCTTTGGTGCGAGCGTGGCGTGACCGGCTTGGCCCCTCGGCCCGTGCGGGTGTTCCGGCGCATGTCACAGTGCTCTTCCCGTTTCTCGACGTGAGCCGCATTGACGAGGGTGTCTGCGCTGCGATCGGCGAGGTACTCGGTCGGCACCAGTCCTTCAAGGCCCGATTCGACCACTGCGGTCGGTTCCCTGGAGTGCTGTATCTCGCCCCCGAACCGGACACTAGATTCAGGCGTCTCACCGAGGCCATCGTGGAGCGGTGGCCGGAGAACCCGCCGTTCGGCGGGCAGTTCAACGATGCCGAGGTGCGCGAGGTTACTACCGCTCCCCGAGCCGAGTTCCAGCACCCGGCGTCCGGCCACGGGACCGAGAACGCTCTCGTCCGGCCCGTGATCGGGGTACTGGGTCCAGTTCAGCCAGGTCGCATCACCTCTGGCGTTCACGGTCCTGCGTGGCTTGCTCCCGACCGCGTACCTGTCCCAGGACTCAGCCAATGACATGCGGTGATCCTTTCCGGCAAGAGGGGCCCACCCCCAACGTACGAAGGTAGGCCCCAACTCACCTGCCACTCGCTACTACTTGGGCGAGTCGTGGCACCCGGCGTGGCACTGGTTGCAGTCGGCCGCGTCCTCCATGCCCCACAGGTCGGGGTCGATCTCGAACCCGGCCGCCTTGATGGCCTTGACCCGATCCCTCACTCCGGTGTGGTCGAGTACCGCTCGATGCTCGCGCGGGCCGCTTCCGCGAGGAGGTCGGCGTCAGCCCCGGCCAGTGGCTCAGCGGGCAGCGCGTCGAACGGGCCCGCCAACTGCTGGAGTCCACCGGCCTGTCGATGGAGCAGGTGGCGCGGGACGCCGGCTTCGGCACGGCCCAGTCGATGCGGCAGCACCTGCTGGCGGCGGTCGGGGTCACGCCCACCGCCTACCGGCGGACGTTCCGCACGGGCGCGGCGGGCCCGGCGGCCGGCCCGGTCTGAGGGCGGGCGCCGGCTCCGGTGCCGACGCCGCGCACCGCCCTCCCCCGACACGCCGGCCGCGCCCCCGCCCGTGACCGGATCAGAACGTCAGCACGGCCCGTGCCACCCTCCCCGCGTGCGCGTCCGCCGCCGCCTTCTCGTAGTCCTCGACCGGGTATGTCGCGCTCACCAGCTCGTCCAGGAGCAGGCGGCCCTCGCGGTACAACCTGGCGTACAGCGCTATGTCCCGCTGGGGGCGGGAGGAGCCGTAGCGGCAGCCCAGGATGGACTTGTCCAGGTACATCGACGAGACCAGGAACGTCGCCTCGGCCGTCGCCGGCGGCACTCCCAGCAGGACGGCCTGGCCGTGGCGGTCGAGGGAGTCGATCGCGGCGCGGATCAGCTCGGTGCGGCCCACACACTCGAAGGCGTGGTCGGCGCCCGTGGGCAGCAGGTCCTTCACCCCGTCCGTCGTGGTGAGGAAGTCCGTCGCGCCGAACCGGCGCGCCACCGCCTCCTTCGCCGGGTTGGCGTCCACCGCGACGATCCGCGACGCGCCGGCGATCCGTGCGCCCTGGAGGACGTTGAGGCCGATCCCGCCCGTGCCGATGACGAGGACGGTGTCGCCCTGCCCCACCCGGGCGCGGTTGAGCACGGCGCCCACCCCGGTCAGGACGCCGCATCCGATCAGTGCCGCGGACGTGAGCGGGACGTCCTCGGGGATGCGGACCGCCTGGACCGCCTTGACCACGGTCCGTTCCGCGAAGGCGGAGTTGGACGCGAACTGGTACACCGGCCGCCCGCCCCGTGCGAACGGGCGGCCGGGGCGGCCGATGGCCTGCCGGCACATCGTCGGCCTGCCCCGGTCGCACTCCGCGCACGCCCCGCAGTTGGCCAGGGTCGACAGAGCCACGTGGTCGCCGGGCGCGACATGGGTGACGCCCGCTCCCACCGCCTCGACCACACCCGCGCCCTCGTGGCCGAGGACCACGGGCACCGGGAAGGGTATGGTCCCGTCCACCACCGACAGATCGCTGTGGCACAGTCCCGCCGCCGTCATCGCCACCTGCACCTCGCCGGGGCCCGGATCCCGCACCTGAAGATCGTCCACGACCCGCGTCCCCGCGCCGTCGTACATCACTCCTCGTATGGCGCCCCGTGTCGCGCCTCGTGTCGCGCCTGGCATCCCAACTCCCTCAGCCCTTGGGTCCCCTGGGTTCCTTCGGCAGGCCGAGCACGCGCTCGGCGATGATCGTGCGCTGGATCTCGTCCGACCCGCCGTAGATGGTGTCGGCCCGGCCGAAGAGGAACAGGTGCTGGAACGGGTCCATTTCGTACGGCGCCGCCGGCGACCAGTCGGCCGGACCCGCCGCGCCCGACGCGCCCCGTACCTGCATCGCCAGCTCGCCCAGCCGCTGGTGCCAGCCGCCCCACAGCAGCTTGGCCACGCTGGGGGCGCCCGGGTCGGCGGTGCCGCCCAGCGTGCGCAGGGCGTTCCAGCGCATCGCCCGCAGCTCGGCCCACTGCCGCACCAGGCGGTCGCGCACGACCGGGTCGTCGGCGGCGCCGGTCGCCACCGCGGCCCGTACCACCTCGCCCAGTTCGCGGGCGAAGCCGATCTGCTGGGCCAGGGTGGAGACACCCCGCTCGAAGCCGAGCAGGCTCATCGCGACGCGCCAGCCCTCTCCCTCCGCGGCGACGACGTGCTCGGCGCGAGCCGTCGCGCCGTCGAAGAACACCTCGTTGAACTCGCTGGTGCCGGTGAGCTGACGGATCGGGCGCACCTCGATCCGGCCCGGCTGGTCCATCGGCACGAGCAGGAAGGTCAGGCCGTGGTGGCGGTGCGAGGACGGATCGGTGCGGGCGAGCACGAAGCACCAGTCCGCCTCGTGGGCGAGGGAGGTCCAGATCTTCTGGCCGGTGATGCGGTATCCGTGCGGGGCATCCCGTACGGCCGTGGTGCGCACCCCCGCCAGGTCGGAGCCGGCGCCGGGTTCGCTGTAGCCCTGGCACCACAGTTCCTCGCCGCGGGCTATCGGGGGCAGGAAGCGGGACTTCTGCTCCGGGGTGCCGTGGGCGATCAGGGTGGGGGCGAGGAGGTTCTCGCCGATGTGGCCGGAGCGGGGCGGTGCCTGGGAGCGGGCGTACTCCTCCGCCCAGGCGACCTGCTGGGTGAGCGTGGCCCGGCGGTTGCCGTAGCCGTCCTCGGGCCAGCCGAGGCCGATCCAGCCGGCGGCGCCGAGCTCACGTTCCCACTCCCGGCGGTCCGTCGTGCCGCCGAGATGGTCCCGCAGCCAGGCGCGCGCCTCGCCGCGGAACGAGTCGTCCTGCGGACCGAACCCGAAATCCATGGTTTCCGCCTTGTGTTGGATGGGTCGACGGTGGTGCGGTTCCTAGGCGTTGGGGCGTGCCCCCTCCCGCGCCGCCCGTTCCATCGCCGTCAGCCCATCCAGCATCGGCATCGGGTCCGTGCCCACCGTCTTGGGCAGGACGTCCGCGATCCGCTCGGGGGTCCAGGAGCCCTCCGCGTAGGCCGCCCGCAGTTCCCTCGGCTGCGCCCAGACCGCCAGCTTGGGGCCGGCGATGGTGTACACCTGGCCCGTGATGCGCTCCTCGCGCGCCCGGTCGGACAGCAGGTAGACCACCAGTGCGGCCACGTCCTCGGGTTCGCCGATCTCCTTGAGTTCCATGGGGACGTTCGCCGACATCCGCGTACGGGCCACCGGCGCCACCGCGTTCGCCGTCACGCCGTACTTGTGCAGGCCGAGCGCCGCGCTGCGGACGAGGGAGATGACGCCGCCCTTGGCGGCGCTGTAGTTGGCCTGCGCGACCGAGCCCTGGTGGTTGCCGCTGGTGAAGCCGATCAGTGTGCCCGAGCGCTGTGCCCGCATCACCGCCGACGCCGCGCGGAACACCGTGAACGTGCCCTTGAGGTGGGTGGCGACCACGGGGTCCCATTCCTCCTCGGTCATGTTGAAGAGCATCCTTTCGCGCAGGATGCCGGCCACGCACACCACGCCGTCCAGCCGGCCGTAGGCGGCGAGCGCCTCGTCCACCACGCGCTGCCCGCCCGCCATGGTCGAGATGTCCTCCGCCACTGCGAGGGCCTCGCCGCCTGCCGCGACGATCTCCTTGACCACGGCCTCGGCGACCTCGCTGGTGGGGGAACCGCCCTCGACGGACACCCCGTAGTCGTTGACGACGACCCGCGCGCCCTCGGCCGCCGCGGCCAGCGCCGCGGCCCGCCCGATGCCGCGGCCCGCGCCCGTCACGGCGACGACCTTGCCTGCCAAGAAGTTCCCCATGTCCGGCCCCTTCCCGCGGTTTCTGACGGACCGTTAGATTTTATGTCCGGCCGGACGCCTTCAGACAAGCCCCGGGGAGGACCGATGTCACTGCCTGCCGAGTTCCACGAGATCGCCAAGCGCGTGAACAACTGGGGGCGCTGGGGGGAGGACGACGAGATCGGCACCCTGAACCTCATCACCGACGAGGTGGTCAGGCAGGCCGCGGCCTGTGTGCGCAGCGGGCGGCGCGTTCCGCTGGCCCTCCCGCTCCAGCAGGACGGCGTACAGACCGGCGTCATCCCCGGGCGGGTCAACCCGCTGCACGTGATGGTGCAGATCAACCAGGAGATCTTCGGCCCCGGCACCGTGGCGTGCAGCGACGACGCCGTGACCATGGGGCTGCAGGCGGCCACCCACTGGGACGCGCTCACCCATGTCTCGCACTCCGGGAAGCTCTATAACGGACGCCCGGCAGACACCGTCACCGCCCACGGCGGCGCCGCGTTCGGCGGCATCGACAAGCCGCGGCACATCGTCTCCCGCGGGGTCCTTCTGGACATTCCGCGTGCACTGGGCACGGAGCGGCTCGACGTGTCGCACGCGGTCACCCCGGAGGACCTCGACGCCGCCGAGGAACTCGCCGGGACGCGGGTGCGGGCCGGCGACATCGCGCTCGTGCGGACGGGACAGATGCGGAGTTGTCTGGCGGGCGACAAACAGGCCTACGGCTTTCCGTCACCGGGGCTGTCGGTGCGCACCCCGGAGTGGTTCCACGCGCGCGATGTGGCCGCCGTGGCCAATGACACGCTCACATTCGAGATCTTCCCGCCCGAGATCGAGGATCTGTGGCTGCCCGTCCATGCGCTCGACCTCGTGGAGATGGGCATGCTGCAGGGCCAGAACTGGAATCTCGAAGAGTTGTCCACAGCCTGTGGAGAAGAGGGGCGCTACACCTTCCTGCTGTCGGCGATGCCCGAGCCGTTCGTCGGCGCGACCGGCACCCCCGTGGCACCGGTCGCCATCCTCTAGGGCCCGGCCGCACCGCGCCCTACGCGAACTCCGGTACCGGGGCGCCCGTCCCGCGGGAGGCCACCCTGCCGGCCGCCTCCGCTCCGCAGCGGTCCACCTCGCACCAGATGCGCTTGCCCACGCCCTCGGCGTCCCAGCCCCAGCGGTCCGCGAGGCCGTCCACGAGCTCCAGGCCACGGCCGCCCGTCTCGTCACCCGCGGCGTGCCGGGGCACCGGCGGGCAGGCGCTGGCATCGGCCACCTCCAGGCGGACGGCGCCGGACCCGGCACCCGGGGCGCCCTCGCACACGCCCGTCAGCAGCAGTCGCAGCACGGCGGGGCAGCCGGTGTGCACCACGGCGTTGGTGACCAGCTCGGAGACGAGCAGGATCAGCGTCTCGGACAGCGGCTCGTCCGCGCCTATCCCCGACCCGGCGAGCCACGAGCGAGCCCACCTCCGGGCTCGCCCCACCTCCGCGGGGTCGGGCCGGATCTCCAGCTGCACTTGAAGCACCTGCACCGCTCACACCATCCGAACCGGCGGACACATCGCCTCGCGCCTCGCAAGGGCCACGATCGTGGTCATTGTCTGCATGGCAGGAACCAGGATCACGGACCGTGATTCCCTTGCATGACAGCATGGTTGACGTACAGTCACCCCAACAAGCGCTTCGGGCATATTCCAGCGCGAAGGAGTACGCGTGCGGCATACTGTGCGACGCTTGCCCCGGGGAGTCGAACAGGCAGGTGCGACGGCCCGCCCCGCCCCGCGAGCGGCGCGCATCGCCGAATCCGGCGCCGCCACAGGGGCCGCACCGGCATGGCTCAGACTCGGAACCACTCGCATCTCACACAAGGTACCGGAGCCCTTCGCCGACTCCAGTCCGTGACAAGTCACGCGTAGGACACAACCCGGTATCAACGCTCCGTGATCCCGGATTGCCACAATCCGCGACATTCACCGGACCGCACGCGAAGAACGCCTGACCAGAGGGCCTTTAGACGGGCTCCGACAGCAGGTCCGCCGCAAGCAGTTCGTCACTTTCCGTGTTCGCACTCGTACGGTTGGTCCGCACCCACGCACGCTTCAGGAACAGGTGCACATCCGACTCCCAGGTGAAGCCCATACCGCCGTGCACCTGGAGGCAGTCGCGCGCACCGCGGACGGCCGCCTCGTCCGCGAGCAGGCGGGCCGCGGCGATGTCCAGGGGGTCGGCGGTGACGGCGGCCGCGTACACCGCCGCGCGGGCCGTCTCCACCCGCACCAGGCTCTGCGCGCACAGGTGCTTGACCGCCTGGAACGCGCCGATCGGCCGGCCGAACTGTTCCCGCGTGCGGGCGTACTCCACGGACAGTTCGCAGGTCCGGGCGGCGCCGCCGAGTTGTTCGGCGGCGGTGAGGAGCACGGCGAGGGGGTCCGGCCCGCCGCCCGGCGGGGCGTCCGGCCCGCCGCCCGGCGGGGGTTCGGGGTCGGGGGGCAGCAGGTGCAGGGGCGTCAGCGGGTCCACCGACGTGAGGGGTACGGCCCCGGACGCGTCGCCCCGCACGACGTCCGCCTGCGCCAGCCACTCCACGGTCCCCCCGTACGGCGCCGCGACGATCGTCTCCCCGGTCGCCGCGCCCTCCACCTCGCCCGCCGCGAGATGCGTGGCCACCAACGGACCGGGCAGCAGCGCCCGTCCCGCCTCCTCGAACGCCAGCACCGCCTCGGGCAGGCCGAGTCCGACCCCGCCGTCCGCCTCCGGCAGCCGCAGCGCGAAGAAGCCGGCCTCGCCCAGCTCGCGCCAGAGCGTGCGGTCGAGCACGCCGGGCGACCCGACGGCGGCGCGCAGCGACTCCCGGCCGAAGCGGCCCGTGAGCAGTGCGCGCACACCGGCCCGCAAGGCCCGCTGGTCGTCGGTCAGTTGGAAGTGCACGGCTGATCACCCCTTCGGCAGCCCCAGAATGCGTTCGGCCACGATGTTCTGCTGGATCTGCGAAGTGCCGGCCGCGATGGTGTACGACAGGGACGACAGCCGGTCGAGCACCCAGGGGCGGTCGAGGTCCAGGGCCTGCGGTCCCAGTACCTCGGCGGCGGCTTCGTACAGCTCCTGACGGGCGTGCGAGTACCTCAGTTTGAAGACCGATCCCCCCACGCCCGGCACTCCGCCGGTCCTCTCCGCCTCGCTCACGTTCCACTGGGTGAGCCGCCACAGGGCACGGAACTCCGCGTTCAGCCGGCCCAGCCGCCGCCGGAGCGAGGCGTCGTCCCAGCGGCCGTTCCCGCGCGCCTCGCGCGCGATGTCGCCGAGGACGCGGCGGCAGGCCACCACCTCCCCCACGAACGCCGTGCCGCGTTCGAAGGACAGCGTCACCATCGTCACGCGCCAGCCGTCGTTCTCGGCGCCGACCCGGTTGGCCACCGGCACCCACACCTCGTCGAGGAACACCTCGGCGAACTCGGCGGACCCGGCCAGCGTGCGCAGCGGCCGTACGGTGACGCCCGGCGCGTCCATGGGCAGGGCGAGCCAGGTGATGCCCCGGTGCCTGGGCGCGTCCGGGCCGGTGCGCACCAGCAGTTCGCACCAGTCGGCGACCTCGGCATGGGAGGTCCAGATCTTGGACCCGCTCACCACGTAGGCGTCGCCGTCCCGCCGTGCGCGTGTGCGCAGCGACGCGAGGTCGGAGCCCGCGTCCGGTTCGCTGAACCCCTGGCACCAGACCTCCTCACCGCGCAGCACGGGCGGCAGCCAGCGCGCCCGCTGTTCGGGCGTGCCCTCGGCGGCGATGGTCGGTCCGGCGTGCAGCAGCCCGACGAAGTTGGCCCCCACGTAGGGCGCGCCCGCCTTCTCGGTCTCCTCCAGGAAGATCAGGTGCTGGGTCGGGGTGGCCCCCTGCCCGCCCGCGTCCACGGGCCAGTGCAGGCCCGCGTACCCGGCGTCGTACAGCATCCGCTGCCAGCCCAGGTCGTAGGCGCGCCGGGCCGGCCAGTTTCCGGGGGACGGCTTCGGGGGCAGCGTCGGGAGCACCTTGGCCAGCCACTCCCGCAGCCGGGCCCGGAACTCCTCCTCCTCGGGCGAGTGCGCGAGGTCCACTAGCGGTCCAGGCCGAGGCCGAGCATGCGGATCGCGTTGCCCCGCATGAGCTTGTGGACGGTCTCGTCGTCGAGGCCCTTCACATGGTCGAGGGCGATCTCCTTGGTGTGCGGGAAGGTCGAGTCGACGTGCGGGTAGTCGGTCTCGAAGGTGGCGTTGTCGCGGCCGACGACGTCGAGGGACGCGACGCCGTGCTTGTCGCGGAAGAAGCAGCAGAAGATCTGCCGGTAGTAGTACGTCGACGGCGGCTGGGGGATCAGATCGCGGACGCCGCCCCAGGCGCGGTGCTCCTGCCAGACGTCGTCGGCGCGCTCCAGGGCATACGGGATCCAGCCCATCTGGCCTTCGGAGTAGGCGAGCTTGAGCCGCGGGAACTTGACCAGCACCCCGCTGAACAGGAAGTCCATCATCGACGCCATGGCGTTGTTGAAGGAGAGCGATGCCTGGACGGCGGGTGGGGCGTCCGGGGACGCGGCCGGCATCTGCGACGACGAGCCGATGTGCATGTTGACGACCGTGCCGGTCTCCTCGCAGACCGCGAAGAACGGGTCCCAGTACCCGGAGTGGATGGAGGGCAGCCCGAGGTGGGTGGGGATCTCGGAGAAGGTCACCGCCCTCACCCCGCGTGCGGCGTTGCGCCGGATCTCGGCGACCGCGAGGCCGACGTCCCACAGTGGGATCAGGCACAGCGGGATCAGCCGGCCGCCGCTGTCGCCGCACCACTCCTCGACCATCCAGTCGTTGTACGCGCGCACGCAGGCCAGGGCGACGTCCTTGTCGTGCGCCTCGGCGAAGGTCTGGCCGCAGAAGCGCGGGAAGGTCGGGAAGCAGAGGCTGGCCTCGACGTGGTTGAGGTCCATGTCCTTGAGCCGTTCGGCCGGGTCCCAGCAGCCGCGCCGCATCTCCTCGCGGGTGATGCCCTCCAGGGTCATCTCGTCGCGGTCGAAGCCGACGGCGGCGATGTTGCGCTTGTACGGGAACTTGAGGTCCTCGTAGATCCACCAGTCGGTGGGCGGCCCGTCCGGGTCCATCGTGATCTGGTATTTGCCGCCGGTGTAGGCGAGCTCACCGATCCCGGCCGTGAGCGGCTTGGGGCCGCGGTCGCGGTACTTCTCCGGCAGCCAGGTCTCAAAGAGGTGGGCGGGCTCGATCACATGGTCGTCGACGCTGATGATCCGGGGCAGTTCCGTCATGAGTCCCCTCCGCCTGACATCTCGTATCTGATGGATCGTCAGATTCATGTGTACGAGAAGGCTAGTCCCCCGCCTATGGACCGACAAGGCGCCGAGCCCTACGCTCTGCCCTTGATCTGACTGTTAGTCAGGAAATGGGGCCGTCGTGAACGAGACCGCGCACGCGTTGAGCACGTCCCGGACGCTCTGGGAGCTGGTGGCGCGCCGCGCCGCCCTCACCCCCGACCGGCCCGTCCTGCTCCAGGACGACCGCCGCCTGACCTTCGGCGAGCTGTGCGAACGGGCCGAGCGGGTGGCCGCCGGACTGTACGACAGGGGGGTGCGCCCGGGCACGGTGGTCGCCTGGCAGCTGCCCACCCGCATCGAGACGGCCCTGCTGTCCTTCGCGCTGGCACGCCTGGGCGCCGTGCAGACGCCGATCATCCCCTTCTACCGCGACCGCGAGGTCGGCTTCGCGCTGCGGGAGTCGAAGGCGGAGTTCTTCGCGGTGCCGGGCACCTGGCGGGGCCACGACCACACCGCGATGGCACGGCGGCTGGGCGCGAGGGGGATCTTCGAGGTGTACGGCGCGGACGGCCTGCCCGACGGGGACCCGGCCGTCCTGCCGCCCCCGCCCGCCGAGGGCACGTCGGTCCGCTGGATCTACTGGACCTCGGGAACGACCTCCGACCCCAAGGGCGTCCTGCACACGGACCGTTCACTGATCGCGGGCGGGTCCTGCCTGGCCCACGCGCTGCGCCTGTCGGCTCACGACGTGGGCTCGATCGCCTTCCCGTACGCGCACATCGGCGGGCCCGACTACACGGTGATGCTGCTGCTGTACGGCTTCCCCGCGGTGATGTTCGAGCACTTCGCGCTGCCGGACGCGCTGGAGGGCTACCGCAGGCACGGGGTCACGGTGGCCGGCGGATCCACCGCGTTCTACGCGATGTTCCTCGCCGAGCAGCGCAAACGGCCGGGGGCCCCGGTCGTACCGACGCTGCGGCTGCTCGCGGGCGGCGGGGCGCCCAAGCCGCCCGAGATGTACCACTCCGTCGTCCGCGAGATGGGCGTGCAGCTCACCCACGGGTACGGCATGACCGAGGTGCCGATGATCACCATGGGGTCGCCGGACGACTCGGCGGAGCACCTGGCGACGACGGAGGGGCGGCCGCCGGATGGGATGGAGATACGGATCGTCGACGGGGAGGTGCGTCTGCGGGGGGAGGCCGTCTGCCAGGGGTACCTGAACCCCGACCAGACGGCGGAGGCGTTCGACGAGGAGGGGTTCTTCATCACGGGCGACCTCGGCCGGCTCACCGGCAGCGGTCACCTGGTGCTGACCGGGCGCCTCAAGGACGTCATCATCCGCAAGGGAGAGAACATCTCGGCGAAGGAGATCGAGGACCTGCTGCACAAGCACCCGGCGGTCCAGGACGTCGCGGTGATCGGGCTGCCCGACGCGGAACGCGGCGAACGGGTCTGCGCGGTGATCGAGCAGCCCCCCGGGGCCGAGCAGTTGACCCTGTCCGCGGTCGGCTCGTATCTGCGCGGGGAAGGGCTGTCCGTGCACAAGCTGCCGGAGCAGCTGGAGGTGGTGGACGCCCTTCCCCGCAACGAGACCCTGCGGAAGGTGCTCAAGTACAAGCTGCGCGAACGCTATTCGGGCACGGTGAAGTAACCCGCGAACGCGGCCACGATCTCCGCCTCGCCGACCCTGCCGTCGCCGTCCGTGTCGAGCACCGCGGCGGCTGTCGCGGCGACGTCCTCCCGCACCCCGAGGGCCCTCAGGACGCGGACGGTCTCCTCGATGGTGACGGCACCGTCCCGGTCGCCGTCCGCCACGGCGAGCGCCGCGTGCAGGAAGGGGCGTGCGATCTCCGCGAACCGGTCGGGGTTGTCGCGCAGCCGCTTGACGGCCCCGCCCACGAACTCCTGGCGGGTGATGCGCTGGTCGCCGTCCCGGTCCGCGATCCCGGCCATGCCCTGCCAGAACGCCTCACCCCCGGCGTACAGGGCCTGCCCCTGCTCGGACCGGGCCGCCGTGCCGAACTCGGTGAGGACCGCCTTGACCGCCGTGCTGAAGTCCTCGCGGTCGATGTAGCCGTTGCCGTCCTGGTCGAAGGTGGCGAAGCGGGCGGCGATCCTGCGCTCGTACTCGGTGCTGACCATGTGTTCTCGGGCCGCCTTACATGACGTCGGGGTGCATCTCGCACGGAGCGTACGACGCCCGGGACTTCTCGGGAGACGGAAAACGACGCTTGTACCAAGACTGCGGGAATTCTGGGACAACAGTGTGGCCGTGCCGCGACGTGACGTTCACCGAACCGTGCCCTCACGCCGGCAGCGGGCTCGGCCGCTCGTCGGTGGCCGATCCGAGGTCCGGGTGGACGTCGAAGAGGCGGCGCACACCGAGGGCTGCCAGTACCCGGTTGACGTGCGATCCCTCCGGCGCGCCGGACCCGGGCAGGACCAGTCTGAGCCGGCCCCGGCACGAGCGGATCAGCCGCCGGGTGGCGATCAGCACGCCGACACCGCTGGAGTCGCAGAAGACGACCTCGGACAGGTCCAGGACGAGCCGGTGACGGCCGTCCGCCACGGCGTCGTGCACCCGCCGGCGCAGCGCGGGCGACGTCATCAGGTCCAGTTCGCCCGCCACCCGGAGCACGGCCCACGGGCCACGTTCCTCGTAGGTCACCTCGAACATCGCCGCCACGCCTCCCGCTCACCCGCACCCCCGCCACAACGGAAGCGCTTCTTACGCTTCCGTCAGCGCGGCTGCCCCACCGTCCTTCCATGAAACACCGAACCGCCGATCGAAAGCGTGTGGCAGATGAGCCAATCCAATCGGTAACGGTCTAGCTCGTTCAGGTCTGATCGGCGGCCCGTCAGGGAGGCACCCCGATCACAACCGTCCCACGGCCTCTACCACCTGCGGCCCGTCAAGAGGCGCACATTGCCACAAAGGGGCGTGCGCCGTGCGCCGTGCCGACTACATTTCGAGGAGGCGGAGGACACAGGCTGGACCGGAACGGAACACGCAGCGCACCGAGGACGAGCAGAGTGAGGGGGCCGCATGGCGGGGAAGGACGCACCGCCCCGGTGGGACCGCGGGATTCAGCAGCGCCTCGCCCGCGGTGAGGCCGCCGCGCTCGGCGAGTGCTACGACCGGTTCGCCTGGCTCGTACACGGCCTCGCCCACCGCGTGCTCGGGGACGAGGACGCGGCCGACGGCATCACGCGCGAGGTGTTCGCCCGGATCTGGGAGAACCCCGGCTCCTACGACCCGGAGCAGGGCCCCCTGCGCTCCTGGATCGCCACGCTGACCCAGGAACTCGCCGTACGCCGGCTGCGCGCCACCGAGACCGCCGCGCTCGCCCGGAGCGGGGGCACCCCGGAGGACCTGGAGCGCACGGTGCGGCACGCCTCCGTCGCGGCCCGCGCCGACTACATCGTCGACTGGATGCCGGTCCCCCTGCGCGCCGCCCTGGAGCGCGCGTACTTCCAGCGCCGTGACTACCGCCGGACCGCCGCCGACCTCGGCATCACGGACGACGAGGCCCGCCGCCGCCTCCGCCTCGGCCTCCAGCTCCTGTCCACGGCCCATGACCAAGACCCCTCGGACCCCCCTCCCGAACCGGGGGCGGCGCGGTGACCGGGGCGGAACGCGTGCAGCGCCACGATGCGGAGGAGGGCGCCGGCCGGGGCGGGTACGGCAACCGCGCGGACGAGGGGCGGGCCTGCGGCGCGGGCCGCTCGGGCGGGGGACCGGGCGTCCTGCGCCGGGGTGGCGTGGGCCCGGGTGGGGCGGGCGAGGACCGGGCGGGCCAGGGCATGACCGAGGGCGAGGGTGACGAGCGGGGCGACCCGCCCGGGGACGCGGTCGGCGGGTCCGGCAGGTCCGGCCCCGGTGGCGGGTGCGTGCGCAGCGGCTCCGGCCGGTCCGGGCTCGGAGGCCGCGGCTCCGGCCCGTCCGGCCCCGGTGGCGGGGGCGGCGGGCCCGTGCGCCCCGGGGGTGGAGGTGGCGGTGATGCCGGGTGGACGCCTCGCATACCGCTGCCGCGCAGTTCCGCCGAGGACACCGCGGTGCTGTTGCCGCCCGTCTTCGGGCCCGTGCCGCCGGTTCTGGAGCACCGGGTGCTGATGTCCCTGCTCGGGGCCTGGGCGCTGGCCGCCTGTTCGCCGGAGGAGGCCGAGGCCGTCGAGGCGCACCTCGGCGAGTGCGGCCGGTGCGCGGACGAGGCGCGGCGGCTGCGCGAGGCCGTGGGCCTGCTGCACCCGGCCGAGAGCCTCGACCTGGATCCGGGGCTGCGCGCCCGCGTCCTGGAGAGCTGCCTCGGCCGGCGGGCCCCGCGCGTCCCGGTGCCGCAGTGGGCGGCCCCGTACGACACGGAGACCGCGCGTCTGGACGCGCTGCTGCGGGACATGGGCGACGCCGAGTGGCACGCGCCGGTGCGGCTGCGGTGGTTCGACGGCCGGGGACCGGCGAGCCGGCGTACGACAGTCGCCGGTGTCATCGCCCATCTGCTCACCGTCGACGGGCTGGTGGCGGCCGCGCTGGGGCTCGACGACCCGCTCGGCGGCGCGTCGTGCGAGAACGGCACGCCGCGAGGGCGCACGGAGGCGTACTGGCGCGCCTCGCCCTTCCCGCCGACCCGCGCCGTACGGGCTCCGTGGCGGAAGCAGACCCACGCCCTGGTGCGGACGGCCTCCTTCGCCGAGGAACGCCCCGGGGCCGGGGAAGTCGTGGTCTCCTACGGCGGGTTCGGACTGCCGTTGCGGGACGCGATGCTGGATCGGGCCTTCGGGTGCTGGGTGCACGCGGAAGACATCGCGGACGCCGTCGACTATCCCTACCCGTTGCCGGCCCCGCGCCATCTGCACGGGATGATCGGCCTGGCGGCCCGGATGCTGCCGGCGGTGCTGGCAAGACGGCGGCGGGCCGGGCTGGCCCCGCCCGGCCGCACCCGGCACCTCGTCCCCGCCGGCGAGCCCGGGCGCAGCCTGCGTCTGGAGGTCGAGGGTGCGGGCGGCGGCGAGTGGCTGATCTCCCTCGACTCGCCCGGCTCGGTCGCGTCCGCCGAACGGGAGGTGGCGCACGTCGTGCTCGACGTGATGGAGTTCTGCCGCCTGGCCGCGGGCCGTGTGCCGCCGCAGGAGGCGGCCGCGGGGCAGGCGGGTGACCGGGAGGCGGTCGCGGACGTGCTGTTCGCAACGGCCTCGCTCAGCCGGATGTAGCAGCGCCGCGACGGCCCTACGCGAACACCACCGTCCGCCGCCCGTTCAGCAGGATCCGGCGCTCGGCGTGCCACTTCACCGCGCGCGCCAGCGCCTGGCACTCCACGTCGCGGCCGACGGCGACCAGTTGGTCGGGCGTGACGTCGTGGCCCACGCGCTCGACCTCCTGCTCGATGATGGGGCCCTCGTCGAGGTCGGCCGTGACGTAGTGCGCGGTGGCGCCGATGAGCTTCACACCGCGCGCATGCGCCTGGTGGTAGGGCTTCGCGCCCTTGAAGCTCGGCAGGAACGAGTGGTGGATGTTGATGATCCGGCCGCTGAGCTGCTTGCACAGGTCGTCCGAGAGGACCTGCATATAGCGGGCCAGCACCACCAGCTCGACGTCCAGGTCGCGGACCAGCGCGAGCAGTTGCGCCTCCGCCTCCGGCTTGGTGTCCTTCGTCACCGGAATGTGGTGGAAGGGGATGGTGTACGAGCCGACCAGCTCGGCGAAGTCGGTGTGGTTGGAGACCACGGCCGCGATCTCGATCGGCAGCGCGCCGATGCGGGCGCGGAAGAGGAGGTCGTTCAGGCAGTGCCCGAACCTGCTGACCATCAGGACGACGCGCATCTTCTCGTCGGCCCGGTGCATCGCCCAGTCCATCCGGAAGGAGTCGCCGATCGCCGCGAAGCTCGCGCGCAGCTTGTCCACCGTCACCGGAGCCTCGGCCGAGAAGTGGACCCGCATGAAGAACAGTCCCGTGTCGTGGTCACCGAACTGCTGGCTGTCCTCGATGTTGCAGCCGGTCATGAAGAGATAGCTCGACACGGCGTGCACGATGCCCTGCTTGTCCGGGCAGGAGAGGGTGAGGACGTACTGGTCGGCGGTGGCCGGGGGTCGGGTGGACTGCTCGTTCATGCACGCCAGGGTCTCATGTCCGCAGGCGGTGCGGGGCGGTGTCCCGCCACCCGGACGGCGCGGGGCCTACGCGGAGCGCGTGAGGATCCGCAGCACCTCCAGCGTGCGCGGCGGCGTGTCCGGGTCCTCGCCGTCACTGATCGTGAGCCGCACATGTGCGTCGCGGGCCGCCCGCACCGCTTCCGGCCACGCGTGGTGATCGAGGTAGGCCTGCACTGGCGCGTCCGGCCCCACCTGGTGCATGATCCGCAGCACGCGCAGCACGGCGGTGTCGACGAGCGCCGCCTCCTGCGAGTCGCGGAAGATCGTGCCCACGTACTTCTCCGCGGACCAGTTGTCCAGCCAGGTGTCCTCGACCAGGCGGTAGACGGCGTCGGTGACGTCGCCGTACCCGTCGACACCCGCCAGCCAGACGTCCCGCTGGAAGACCGGGTCGGAGAGCATGTGCAGCGCGGAACGCACATTGCTGCGCCAGCGCCACCACGGCATGTCGTTGAGTGGCATGCCGCCCATGGTGGATGAGCGACGGCCGCGACGGGAAGAGTTCTCCGAACCTTGCACGGTCCCCGATCGTACGTTCCCGCCGGGAACGAGATCACCGGCCCCCGCAATTCACCTCCACGTCACCCGCCGTTGACCGGTGGTCACACGAGGGTTAGGGGTGTGGCGGAATCGTGCCTATACATGACCGGCAGGCGACGCACCAGCACTTCCCCCACCAGCTCCGGGACTCCGGGATCCACCCGAAAAGCCGTGACTCCCCGCGTGCGTGCGGCCCTGTGGACTGCGGGCGCGCTGGTGGCGTGCGGGTCGATCGGCGCGGCATACGGGGTCGTCCCCGGCACCACGGGGGGCTCCGGGGACGGCACCGTGACCGTCATGACGTGGGCGCCGGAGAAGACCTCGGCGACCAACAAACCGGGCATGCCGGCGATGGCACGGGCGTACGCGCGCTGGGTCAACGCGCACGGCGGCCTGGGCGGCCGCCGGCTCGACGTGCTGACCTGCAACGACCACAACGACTACGTGGACGCCGCGAAATGCGCCCGGCTCGCCGTCAAGGAGAACGTCGCCGCCGTCGTCGGCTCCTACAGCCAGTACGCGTCTTCCTTCCTCTCCCCGCTGGAGTCGGCGGGCATCCCTTACATCGGGGGCTACGGGCTCACCGACGACGAGTTCAAGAGCGTGCTCTCCTACCCGGTCAACGGGGGCCAGCCCGCGCTGCTGGCCGGGCTCGGCGAGCAGCTGGGCAAGAGCTGCGGTCCCGTGGCGCTGGTGCGGCCCGACACCATCGCCGGCGACCAGCTCCCGCTGCTGCTCGACTCCGGGCTGAGGGCGGGCGGCCACGACGCGGCCGTCGACGTGCGCGCCGCCGAGGACGCCACCGCCTTCGACGAGCAGGCGCAGGAGGCGCTGCACCGGGCGACCGGCGACCAGCGGACGAAGGGCTGCGTGCTGCCGGCGCTCGACGACCGCACCGGGACCTTCATGGACTCCTTCCGCCGTCTGAGCGGCGACTACCCGGCGGTGCGCACCGCGTCCGTGCTCGGCAGCGTCGACCAGTCCGTCATCGACGCGTCGGGCGGCAGCTCGGGGCCCTACGAGGGCGCGTACCTCACCGGCTGGTACCCGGCGGCGTCGGACCCGCGCTGGGACCAGATGAAGAAGGTGATCCGGGAGGAGGCGTTCGGCGACAACCGGATCGATCCGACGGACGCGGGCGTGCAGACCACATGGATCGCGTACACGGTCCTGCAGAAGGTCGTCGCATCGCTCGGCGACGGTGAGGTGTCCGCCCGCACGATCCGCACGGCCCTCGACAACGGCCTCAAGGTCACCACCGGCGGCCTGACCCCGCCCCTCAGGTGGCGCGTCCAGGACCTGACGGCGATCATCGACTACCCCCGTCTGATCAACTCGGACGTGACCTTCCAGATCGTGCGCGACGGGCGGCTGACGGCGGCCCGCAAGGGGTTCGTGAACGTGTCGAAGACCCTGGAGAACACCTCGGTCTGAGGCGGCGGGGGATGCGCCGCCCGGTCTGCGAGCGGCGCGCCCCCGTGCTCACAGCTGGGTCGGCTGGCGTTCGGTCAGACCGTACTTCTGCGCGATGACGTTCCACAGCCGCGCGGCCTTGGCCTTCTGCGTGCTGGCCGTGCCGCTGGCCCGGTTGCCCAGCGCGGTCTGGCCGGTGGTGCGGGCCTGCCCCTTGTGGCAGCCCTTCCTGCCCGCGGTCTGGTCGGCCCAGGCGGCGTAGTGGGTGTCGGCGGACGCGGACGCCTTCCACGCGCTGTTGAGGGCCTCGGCCAGCTCGGCGTGGCCGGGCAGCCGGTCGACGGCGAGCCCGGACAACCGGGTGACCAGGCCGCCTCGCTGCTTGGCCGCCTCACGCAGGTCGGTGGCCGCCCGGCCGAGGTTCCGGCACACCTTGACGTCGGCGACGGCCTTGATCACCGTGTCGCGGCTGTTGCCGCTGTCGGCGAGGAGCTTGTCGAGCGCGACCGCCTGCGCCTTGGCGGGGTCGCCGCCCGCCTGCTGCGAGGCGTCCGCGGCCGGGCCCGTCGCCGAGACGTTCTTGCTGTCGTCGTTCTTGGCGTCGGCGCTGCCGCCGCCGAGCAGGGCGCCGGCTCCGATGCCGAGGACGGCTATGCCCACTCCGACGGCCGCGATGAGCGGCACGCGGGACCGGGTCCGGCCG
>NZ_JBHUDX010000005.1:108242-114434 GCF_042678285.1 Streptomyces caeni | reverse complement strand
TCGGAGACGTCACCACCCTCACCGACTCGACGGTGATGGACCTGATCCAGGCGAACCTTCCCGCCGCATCGGCGGAAGACTGACGAGGAACAAGAAGAGACATGCGCATCGTCCTGATCGGCCCACCGGGGGCGGGGAAGGGCACCCAGGCCCGGATCCTCACCGAACGGCTGTCCGTACCGGCCGTCTCCAGCGGCGACCTGCTGCGCGCCGAGATCCGTGAGGGCACCGTGCTCGGGCAGCTCGCCAAGCAGCACACGGACGCCGGTGAGCTGGTGCCCGACGAGGTGACCACCACCATGGTCACCCGTCGCCTGGGCGAGCCGGACGCGGTGGGCGGCTTCCTGCTCGACGGCTTCCCCCGGACCGTACGGCAGGCCGCACTGCTCGAAGAGTCCCTGGCCGAGGGCGAAACCACGCTGGACGCGGTGCTCGCCTTCGACATGCCGGACGACGAGATCGTGCAGCGGCTGACGGGGCGGCGGATCTGCCCGGGATGCGGGACGACCGTGCACGTCGTGTTCTCTCCGCCCCGGGTGCCCGGGCGGTGCGACGCCTGTGGGAACGAGCTGACCCGGCGGGCCGACGACACCGAGGAGACGGTTCTGCGTCGCCTCGCCGTCTACGCGGAGCAGACCGTGCCGCTCCTGCGGTGGTACGCGGACCGGGGGCTGCTGCTGCGGGTGGATGCCATGGGGACGGTGCCGGAGATCTCCGACCGGGTGTGCGCGGCGCTGGCGCTGACGACGCCGTAGGCGCGCCATGACCCGCCGCGACCGGCTGCGCGACGAAGGGCAGCCGGTCACGGTGTCGGCGGCGGGGGGCCGGAGGCAGGATCCGGCCCCCCGCCGCGCACCTTCATTCTTTCGCCGCGACCTCCTCCAGGAGCTGGGGGCCGTTGGTGCGGACGCTGTTGACGGCCGTGGAGACGGGCCTGGTGTCCAGATGGCCGTCCGCGGGCGGCACCAGCAGCGCGCGGAGCTCGTCGGGGTCCCGGTGGCCGGGGTCGAGCCAGGCGTCGTAGTGGTCCGGGGCGAGGGCCAGCGGCATGCGGGGGTGGATACGGCCGGCCGCGTCGGTGGCCTCGGTGGTGATGACGGTGCAGGTCATCAGCCAGGCTGCGGGGTCGTCGTCCCGTTCGGCCGCCGGATCGCGCCAGTACTCGTACAGCCCGGCGAGCGCCATCACCTGCCCGTCCTCGGGATGGATGAAGTAGGGCTGTTTCCGGGTCTTTCCGGTGTCCCGCGCCGTGATCTGCTGCCACTCGTAGAAGCCGTCGGCCGGCAGCAGACAGCGGCGTCCGGCGAACGCGCGGCGGAAGGCGGGCTTCTCGTGCACGGTCTCGACCCGCGCGTTGATCAGCCGGGCACCGATCTTCGTGTCCTTCGCCCAGGACGGCACCAGGCCCCAGCGCACCGACCGCAGTTGCCGGCGCACCGTCGACGTGTCCCCCGCGTGCCGTGGGGCGCGCTCCAGGACGGCCCACACGTCGTCGGTCGGGGCCACGTTCCAGTTCGGCGCCAGTGCTTCCTCGGGGCGCCAGTCCGTGACGTGGAAGAGCCGGACCAGGTCCTCGGGGCTGCGGGTGGAGACATAGCGGCCGCACATACCGCCACTGTGCCACGGTGACGCCGGGCCGCCCTCCCGGCAGCGGCCCTCGGCATCCGTGTCGGGGGGCACGGCCCGCGGGCCCCGGTGGCGGTCGGCCGTGCGGCCGGCCCGCTCAGGGCAGCCGGCGCAGGACGCCCACCACCTTGCCGAGAATGATCGCCTGTTCGCCGGGGATCGGCTCGTACGCGGGGTTGCGGGGCATCAGCCACACCTGGCCGTCCTTGCGGCGCAACTGCTTGACGGTGGCCTCGTCGTCCAGGAGGGCCGCGACGATGTCGCCGTGGTCGGCGCTGTCCTGGCGGCGGACGGTGACGATGTCCCCGTCGCAGATCGCCGCGTCGATCATGCTGTCGCCGGACACGGTGAGCGCGAACAGCTCTCCCTCTCCGACGATCTGACGCGGCAGCAGGTAGACGTCCTCGACCATCTCCTCCGCGAGCAGGGGCGCGCCGGCGGCGATCCGCCCGACCAGGGGCACTTCCGCCGGCGGCTCCGCCCGGGAGTCGAGGTCGGGGGCCCAGGAGGGCCGCACCCGGTAGGCGCGCGGCCGGTTGGGGTCGCGGTACAGAACGCCCTTGCGTTCCAGCACCATCAGCTGATGGGCGACGGAGGAGGTGCTCGCGAGGTCCACCGCCTGCCCGATCTCCCGCATCGACGGCGGGTAGCCCTGTCGCCGGACGGTGTCCGTGATGAACCGGACGATGTCCTCCTGGCGGCGGGTCAGCTCCCCCTCGACGGTGCGGATACCCGGCGGCCGGCCCCGGCGTGCTGGTCGGCTGTTCGTCATTCCCGGCCCTTCCGTCAAGATCTCGCGAACGCGACCATAACCCGTCGTCGCTCACCCGTGGAACGGACTGCGGGAAATCATGGCGGCGATGACGGACGTCACGGCCGGACCGCGGCCCGCCGTCGACCGGATCGGCCCTTCGGGCGCCCTGCCGTCGCCTTCCTTAATCGGTCGGACTGGTATGTTCGATCAGGGAGGCGGTCATGGTGACTCAGGTCCGTAAGACGAAGTCCGTGGAGAGGATCCTCACCGCGGCGGCCGATCTGTTCTACGTCCATGGGCTCCGCGGAGTGGGCATCGAGCAGGTCATCGAGGCCTCGGGCGTCGCGAAGTCGACGCTGTACGTGCACTTCCGCACCAAGGAGGAGCTCGTCGCGGCGTATCTGCGCAGGACCGACGACTCCTGGAGGGCGCAGCTGCAGAGCGCCGCCGCGGCCGCGGGTGATGACGCGCGCGACCAGCTCGTCGGGCTGTTCGACGCGCTGACGGCCGCTTTCGAGCGCCACGGCTTCTTCGGGTGCCCCTTCGTCAGCGCGGCGGTCGAGGCCGATCCGGACTCGGAGGCCCGGGCCATCACCGTGGAGCACACCCGGCGCCGCCAGGCGTGGCTGACCGAGCTGAGCGCCGCGGCGGGAGCCGAGAACCCCGCGGCGCTCGCCCGGCACATCGGCCTGCTGATCGACGGCGCCTTGACGTCCGGCCGTCTGCTGCAGGACCGCGCGGTCGTCGAGGAGGCGAAGTCCGCGGCACGGCGCCTGGTCGCCGGCCAGACCTGATCGCGTCCCGCCGCCCCCGCGTCGCCGCCCGGCGCCCCCGCGCCCCTGCCTCCCGGCGCCCTCACTCCTCGACGTCGACGACGACCTTGCCCTCGGCGGTGCCGCTCTCCACCGCGGCGTGGGCGTCCATGACGGTGGAGAGGGTGAAGTGCCGGGGGTCGAGGAGCGGCTTGAGCGCTCCCTCGTCCGCGAGCGCCGCGGCCTCGCGCAGGATGTCGCCGTGGTGCTCCCGGCCGCGGCCGGTGAGCATGGGCAGCAGCGTGAACACGCCGGAGTAGGTGGCTCCCCGGAACGACAGCGGGGCGAGGCTGTGGCTGCCCCAGCCCAGGGCGCTGACGACATGGCCGGTGTAGGTGCGGACCGCGGCGAAGGACGCGTCGAGCGTCGTACCGCCGACGGTGTCGAAGACGATGTCGAAGCCCTCGCCCCCGGTGTGCTCCGCAACGTAGTCCTCGACGGACGTGGCGGTGTAGTCGACCGCGGTGGCCCCCAGCCGCCGAATGGTCTCCAGGCTCGCGGTGGATCCCGTCGCGAAGACCTCGGCACCACGGGCGCGGGCGATCTGGACGGCGACGTGGCCGATCCCTCCGGCCCCGCCGTGGATCAGGACCTTCTGCCCCGAGTGGACACCGGCGCGGTCGACCAGGCCCTCCCAGGCCGTGATGACCACGAGCGGCAGGGCCGCCGCTTCACGCAGGGTCATGGAGGCCGGCCTGGGTGCGAGCAGCCTGGCGTCCACGGCCGCGTACTCGGCGAGCGAGCCCTGCAGGTCGCCCACGCCACCGGTGAGCCCGTAGACCTCGTCGCCCGGCGCGAAGCCCGTGACGTCGGGGCCGGTCTCCTCCACCACGCCCGCCAGGTCCAGACCCAGCACCGCGGGCAGGCGGCTTTGCGCATGGGCGGCCCTGCCCGCGCGGATCTTGGTGTCCAGAGGGTTCACACCGCTGGCCTCGACCCGCACCAGCACCTGCCCCGGCCCCGGGACCGGGTCCTCGACCCGGGCCAGGACCAGCGGAGTGCCGAACTGCTCCAGAACTACTGCGCGCATGGCGGTGCCTCTTCTCTCCGCGCCGTGTTGCCGTGCCGGCGCCTTCCGGGGCGCGGTGGTGGCCGCGACAGTGACCGTCCCCCTTAATCAAACAAACTAGTACGTTCGATTAAGGGGGGCAAGTGCCGCGGGACCGCCCCGGCGCCGGCACCCGCCACCGCCGTCGGACCCGGCCACTGATCCATCGCGCCGGGTCAGCAGGCGCTGGGCGCGGGCCGGGCCCGGGGCAGACACCGCCGCGTAGCGCCGGCGCCGGGCGCATCCGCCTCCCCGGGCGAAGGCCTCCGGGGAGGTTCGACGCGACCAGCCCGTCGGGGCCCGCGCCGATCACCACGGTTGGGCCCGCGCCGATCACCACGGGGTCCGGCATCGCCGCCTCCTCCGCCCCCCTGCCGCGGTCGCGGCGCACGTGCTCTGCTGCGCCCGGGTCAGTCGTGTGAGGCCCGGTCACCGGCCGCCTCGCGGAGTCGGGCCCGGCCGGGCGAGCATCGCGCGGTGCCGCAGCATCGACGGTCACCAGGCTGTACGGGCCCCAGGGACGCGGGCCGAGGGCGATCCGCGCCGTGCCCAGGCGGCCGACGTGGGCCACACGCGCCTCCCGTCTCGGCCCGAGCGGGTGAGCACGTGGCGAGTGCCCCCTCCCGCCGGGATCAAGTGGCCCCCTCCCGCCGGGATCAGCCGAGCCGGTGCGCCGGCCCCGGGGTGACCGCGGCGCCGGGCCCCGCGGGAAGCAGTCCGAGGCGGGACAGTGCCCCTGTCAGCCAGGCGGCCGGGACCGCCGCGAGGGCCGCCGGCGCCGACGGCGGCCCGTGCTCGCCGGTTCCCTCGACCGCGGCCGCCAGCCATGCCGTGCGGGCCAGGCGGTCCGAGAGCGGCTTCAGAGCCGAGTGGAGGAACGTGGCGGTGGTGATGGCGGTCAGGGCGACGCCCCAGCCGACCGGGCCGAGGGGAGTTGATCCGAAGAACCGGCTGACGCCCGGGGTCTGGATGATGCCGACGAGCACGGCGGCCGAACCCACGGTGGCGGCGAGCACCTGGCGGTCCGCGCCGCCGCTGGTGAGGGTCTGCGCGAGCTGCGTACCGACCAGGGCCACCAGCGCCACCGTGCCGGCGCGGCGCCGCGTGCCGGTGAAGCGGGCGGCCGTCCAGGCGAGTCCGGCACCCAGCGCAGTGGTCAGTCCGCGCTGCAGCATCTCCCGGGTCAGCGCGGTGCCCAGCGAGTGGTGGGGGCCCTCCTGGAGGAGCTGTTCCCCGGTGCTCTCGGCCGGTGTGCGTACGGCGATGGAGAGGGCGGGAGCGAGGTCCGTGAGAAGGTTGACCAGCATGATCTGACGGGCGCTCAGCGGTGAGCCGCCGGCCAGCGCGGAGGCGAGCACCCCGAAGGTGACCTCGCCGAGGTTGCCACCGATCAGGATGGCCAGCGCGGTCCTGACGGAGGTCCACATCGCCCGGCCCTCGGTCAGGGCGGTGACGATCGTCTCCAGCCGGTCGTCACCGATGACCAGGTCGGCGGCGGCCGTGGCCGCGGGAGTGCCGCGGCGTCCCAGGGCGATGCCGACGTCCGCGAGGCGGATGGCCGGGGCGTCGTTGGCGCCGTCGCCGGTCATCGCCACGACCCGGCCGAGGCGCTGGAAGGCCTGGACGATGCGGACCTTGTGGTGCGGTGTGCACCGGGCGACGATGTCGACCGTCGGCAGCAGCGCGTCGAGCGCGTCGTCGTCGAGGGCGTCCAGCTCCGGCCCGGTGCACACCGTCTGGTCCGGCTCGCCGGTCACCGATGCGGCGATGGCCTCGGCGGTGGCGGCGTGGTCCCCGGTGAGCAGGACGGTGTGCACCCCGGCCGCGCGCAGCCGGGCGGTGGCCGGTGCCGCCCCGGGGCGTACCGGGTCGGCCAGCACGACGAACCCGGCGAAGACCAGGTCCCGCACCGCGTCGTCGGTGAGCTCCTCGCCCGGCCGCAGGGTCCGTTC
>NZ_JBHUDX010000005.1:61950-108170 GCF_042678285.1 Streptomyces caeni | reverse complement strand
GAGTTCGTTGGTCACCCCGTGTCCCGGGTCGATCGCCTTCCCCGAACGCGCGCCGGCGATCTCCTCGACCTCCGAGGTGAGCGCCGTGCGTCCGGCGGCGTCGAGCGCGGTCTCCGTCCCGTTCAGCAGTCGGCGCCGGCAGCGTGCCAGCACGGTCTCGGGGGCACCCTTGACGCTGAGCAGGGTGGCGCCGGCGGTGCGGCCGGTGGTGGCGTGGTAGGCACGGGAGGGGTCGAACGGCAGGGTGCCGGTGCGCCGCCAGCGGGGCGCCCCGCGGCCGACCGAGACCCGTGCCCGGCGGGCCCCGGCGTCGACCGCCCGGTCGGTCTGGTGGGCCATCGGCTCGGACTGCCGGGCGGCCGGGGTGGCCCGCAGCGCGGCGGCCAGGACCGCCTTGTGCCGCAGTCCGAGCCGGGCGAGGGGGACGGTCCGCTCCCCGTCGCTGACCGCGGCGAGCTGGAGATCGCCCTCGGTGAGGGTCCCGGTCTTGTCGAAGCACAGCACTTCGGCCCGGCCCAGCGCCTCGATGGTGCGGGGGTTGCGCACCAGCGCACCGTGCTCGGCCAGGCGGCGCGCGGAGGCCAGCTGAGCCGCGTTGACCAGGAACGGCAGCCCTTCGGGGACCGAGGCGACAGCGAGGTTCACCGCCGAGGCCAGGCTCTCGGCGAGGGGTCGCCCGTGCAGCAGCCCCGCTCCGGCCACCGCCACCGCCGAGGCCGTCGCCACGGGCAGGCTGGCCTTGGTCAGTGACGACAGACGCGCCTCGACGCCGGTCGCCGGTGCGGCCTCCCGCGCGGTGGCCATGGTGCGCCCGGCCTCGGTGGCCGTTCCGGTGGCCACGACCACGGCGACGGCTTCCCCGGCCGAGACGGTCGTGCCCTCGTAGAGCATGGAGCGGCGCTCGGTCAGATGCGAGGCGACCACCGGCGCCGGGTCCTTGGCCGCGGGCAGCGACTCGCCGGTCAGCGACGACTCGTCGACCTCAAGGCCCTCGGCCTCCAGCACACGGCAGTCGGCGGGCACCACGTCCTCGGGCCTGAGCAGGATGATGTCTCCCGGCACCAGGTCCTCCGCCGTGACCAGCCGCTCGGCGCCCCCGCGCCGCACCCGCGCCCCGACCGCGGAGCGCGCGGTCAGTTCGGCGAGGGCGCGCTCGGTGCCCACCCGCTGGACGCCGCCGACCAGCGCCGAGGTGGCGGTGACGAAGGCGACCAGCGCGGCGTCCGCCCGGGATCCCACGGCGGCGGCCAGGGCC
This sequence comes from Streptomyces caeni, assembly GCF_042678285.1. Classification (NCBI taxonomy): domain Bacteria; kingdom Bacillati; phylum Actinomycetota; class Actinomycetes; order Kitasatosporales; family Streptomycetaceae; genus Streptomyces; species Streptomyces caeni. The sequence continues at coordinate 106,915 of NZ_JBHUDX010000005.1, read as the reverse complement.
GCCCCGCCGGCGAGCACCGGTGTCAGCGGGTTCGCCAGTTCGTCGACGAACGCCGAGAGCAAGGTGGTACGCGGCGCCGCGCCCGTCCTGCCGGGGTCCCTGGCCCGGGCGGCGGCCTCCTCTGCGGAGAGCCCGTCGACACGGGTGCACAGCCGTTCCAGGACCCGGTGCGGCGGCATCAGGTGCCAGGGGACGGTCTCCGCGGACGGAGTGACGGGGCGTGCGCACAGGTGCCGGGCCCGCCAGACGCCCAGACAGAACGCGATGCCGCCGGCGGTGTTGCACGCCGCCTGCCCGCGCGAGCATGCCTCGGCGGCCGGCGCCCGCATCGCGGCGACCGCGCCGATGCCGCTGCCGCTCGCGGCCAGCAACGCGCTGTCCCGGTCGACCTGGCGGGCCACGCCGGCACCCGCCAGGACCAGCGCGACCGAGTCCAGATCGCTGCCGACCAGCAGGTGGGCCCCCCAGGGCGGCGGCTGCTCCTCCCGGTGGACCCCGATGCCGCAGTCGGACGCTCCCAGCGCACGGCGGTTCCCTGACACGAGCAGCACCACGGCGCCCTCCGCCTGCAGCGCGCGCACCGACGCCACCAGCCGGCCCCCCGCGGGCACCATCGCGTCGACGAAGCCGAGCTGCGGGTCGGGCTGGTCGCTGGCGAGGACCACACGGATACCCGAACGGCGGGCCGCCGCCGCGAGGGCCTGCGCGCCCGGGAGTGTCCGCATCGCCACCCCCGCCACGGCCACCAGGCTCCGCCGGAAGGCGAGGCCCAGCACCAGTTCGCTGCCGTGTCGCCGCAGCCGGTCCGCCGCACCGCGCCCGGTCGGACCGGTGAGGTCGAGGTCCTCCAGCGGGCCGAGCACCCAGCCCTCGCCGTCGTGGTGGACGCGGTCGGGCGCGGCCGGGTCGAAGAGGGCGAAGAGCGGGTCGGAGACCTGTGCGATCGGGGCGTCGCCGAGCACCGTCAGGTCGGTCAGTTCGTACCGGCCGCTGCGCAGCGCCTCCGCGTCCAGGAGCACGGTGTCCACCTGGCCCAGGCGTCGCAGCGCGCCGCTGTCCATGGCCACGACGCCGCGCAGCGCGAGGTACCGGCCGAGGCTGGTGGCGAATCCCTCCCGTCCGGCTTCGGGCGCCTTCGGCATGCCCGCCAAGGCGACCGCCAGCGCGCGCCGCGGTCCCGCCTGGGGGGTGGCCAGGGCGCCGACGGCGGCGCCGGCCCGCATGGCCCGCTCGGCGTAACGCGCCGTCACGTCCTTATGCGCCTGCGGGCGTTCCACCACGATCGGCTCGGCACGGGCGTCGTGCGGCCCCCGCACCAGCCGCGGCTCTGCCTCCGCCCACGCCTCCAGGGCCGCGTTCGCCTCCCGCCACTGCGCGACGCGCTGCACGGCGTCGAGCACCAGCCCTCCCCCGCGTGTGGCCACGCCCTGAACGATCGCGTTGAGCATCGGGACCACGGAACCGGGACGCTCGTGATCCGTGCGGCCCGATGTCGTCAGCCTGCGCAGCCAGGGGTGGAACTGGACGGCGGTGACCAGCGCCCCCGCCTCGGCCGGCAGCGGCGTCCACGGCGACAGCCGCGTGGCCACCGAGAGGAACAGCCCCGTGATGTCCGCCGCCAGCACCGGGAGCGCCGGCCGTCTGCGCGGCGCCTCACACGGATGATGCGGCTCCGGGCACCATGCGTCGTAGGGTCCGTTTCCGCCCTCCTCCACGCCGGCTGCCTCGTGGGCCTCCACGTGGGCGATGATCCGGATCAGCTCCTGCAGCGGTGGCGGCGGCGAGGCCAGTTCCACGACGACCCGCTCCGCCGGGGCGTTCACCCGTGCCCACAGCACGCCGGGATGCTCTTCGAGTGCGCGCTCCACGGTGCGGATCAGCCATGTGCCGCGGGGGCCCTGCACCCCTCGCACCTCGATGTGGCAGCGTCCCGGGCGCGTCCACACGTCCCGCCGCCGGAATCCGAACAGCGTGGCGGTCACGTCCGCGGCCCCGTGCACTCCCGCGGCCACACCACCCGCCAGGCCCCCGGCCAGGGGGCCCAGCAGGGGCAAGTTTGCCATCGACACAGGCGACATCCGCCTGCCACCTCCCGAGCAGCCCGATCCCTCGTCCTCGTCCGGATCCGATCATGACCCGGCTCGGCTGCTCCCGCCCGGCGGGCTGATCCGAACGGCTTCCCGGCTCGCCGCCCCGCTGCGCCACGGGTAGCGTCTGCGGTGCCGAGGGGGGTGAAGTCCGGGACCCAGGAACGGATGTGAACCGTGACCACGCCGAAGACCGCCGGGAAACGCCCGGGTACGAGGGGTACGAAGACGCCGCGCCCCGCCGCCTCCACGACGCGGACCGGGCAGCGATCCGGCCGCGGGTCGGCCGTGATGAGCACGGCCAAGAGCACGACCAGGAGCACGGCGAAGAAACCGGCGAAGAAGCCGCCGGCGAAGGCTATGACGAAGCCGACCGCGAAAGCGGTGAGGAAGCCCGCCGGCGAACCGGCCGCCGGGAGGAAACCGGCCGCCGTGTCCGGCGCACGCACGGTCAGCATCACCGTCCCGGGGCTCGGCGGGGCCGTCACCCGGGTCGTCGGCGCCGTTTCGGTCCCCATGGCCGCCGCCCGTCGCGCGCTGCCCGCCGAACGCGGCCTGCCCCTGTACGCCGGACTCGGCGCACTGGCCGTCGCGGGCGCCCTCGAGTGGCCGGTGGCCCTGGGCCTCGGCATCGGCTACGCCGCGCTCCGGCGGGGCGGCTCGCCGACACCCCCCTCGGCCTCCTCCTGAGAATCTGGGAGAACGTCAGCGCGAAAGTCACAATTATGTATCGGACATATCGCGCTTCAATCTTCACATGAGGCACACACGTTGGCTAGGTTGACCGGCGGGCAGCACGACTCGCTCCGGCGAACCTCGCCGGGTCGCGCGGCCTCCGCCGATCCGTGGCACCCGGACTGCCCGGCAGAGCAAGGCCGTTGGGCACGCCTTCGGAAGCCTCTGCCCGCGCCAGGCAGCCGTCCCGGCAGGCGGAGCACGGAAGGAGCACGTTCCCATGGCGCCGGAGCAGACCCCGCACTCGGACGGACCGAGTCGCGCCGAGGTCCGGCGGCGGATCCACTCCCTCTACGACCAGGCCGAGACCGCCACCGGGAACTACAACGCGACCCGCGCGATGACGACGGGCACGCGGGGGCGCGGGGGCGCTGCGCGCAGCGGAGGACGCAGGAGTCCCGATCCCACCCTCGACAGCGTCGCCCGGCAGTGGTTCGACGCGGCGCGCTCCACGCTGGGCCCGACGGTTCCGGCGCTGCTGCCCTCGGACAGGATGCCCGACCGCCCGGCGGTCGCCCGGCCCACCAGCCCGGCGAAGCGGCCGGGTGGCGACGTCAGCGGCCGGGAGTTGGAGGCGGCCGGGCGTCCCGTCCGGGAGCTGACCAGCGGGCCGACCGCCGGGGCGGCCGCCGCTCCCCGGGCCGAGCTGATCGCCCTGCTCCTGGCCGCCTTGCCTGCCGCCGCCTCCGAAAGGCAGCCGGAGACCCCCAAGGCCCTGCCGGCCCCGGCCGCCGCTCCCACCGCCGCCGCGCGGACCTCACCCGTGCGGACGTCGAAGGAGCAGAGCCAGCGGAAACTGTTCGCGGCACGTGAGGTACTGGCCCGGGGCACCGCACGGCGCGGCACGCCGCTCGCGGCGATCGAGGCTCGGCAGGCGGCCTGGCTGCCCCAATCCCCCACCCCCTCCGCCACCGAGCCGATGGGCATGCCCGGCACCGGCCACCCCACCACCGTGGCGGCTCCCTCCGCCGCCGATGCGTATGCCGGCGGAGACGGCGTCCCCCGTACCGAAGCCTTCACCGTCGCCGGATCGCCGGTCGACACCGGGTCATTCACCGTCGCCGGATCGCCGGTCGACACCGGATCGTTCACCGTCACCGGATCGCCGGTCGACACCGGATCGTTCACCGTCACCGGATCGCCGGTCGACACCGGATCGTTCACCGTCACCGGATCGCCGGTCGACACCGGGTCATTCGCCATCACCGGATCACTCCCCGGCACCGCATCGCCGACCGGTACCGCATCACTCACCGGCGCCCGGGCGTTCACCGGCACCGCCCCCTTCGCCGGCAGCGACCCCCTCGCCGGCACCGGCGGTATCCCGGCCCCGGCGTACGACACGAAGGCGGCGAAGGCGCTCGCCTTCGCCCGCGCGCAGATCGGCAGGCCGTGCGTCTGGGGCGCGAGCGGACCCGAGTCGTACGACGCCTCCGGTCTCACCCAGGCCGCCTGGCGGGCCGCGGGAGTCAGCCTCCCGCGCGCCGCGCGGGATCAGGCAGCCGCCGGCACGGCGGTCCCCCTGACCGCCCTGCAACCCGGCGACCTGGTCTTCTTCCAGGACAACGCCGACCACGCCGGTCACGTCGGGCTCTGTGTCGGCAACGGCATGATGATCCACGCTCCGGGCCCCGGGGCGTTCATACGCGAGGAGCCGGTCTTCCACACCGGAACACCGCCGGTTCACGGCGCCGTACGGCCGGTGTGAACCCTCGCCGTCACGCGGGTGGCGCCACTCGACCGCACCCCGGCCGGCCGCGGCGCACGTGCCTCCGGCCCGGACCGGCCCGCGGTCTCCCCCGGGGCGGGTCAGGGACAGCTGACCAGGTTCAAGGGTGACGAGGCGGCCGGTGTCCCGGGGCGGGGCACCGGCGGCGCACGTCAGGCGTTGGGGTCGAAGGCGATGCCGGACGGTTGGGCCTTGGCGAGATGGGAGGCGAAGACACCGTCCTTCAGGCCGAAGTGGGCGCTGCCGAAATCGGCCTGGCTCAGCTTGTCGCGCAGCCCCGGGGGGTAGCCGTTCCAGCCGACGAGTGCCGGGAACGCGACGGCGCTGCCGACGACGAGCGAGGCTCTGCGGAACCGCGAGACCTTGTCGACTGTCACTGCGTCCTCCTGATGGACCGCGGTGGGCGGCGGGGGCATGCCATATTGACATGTTCGGAACAATCTCCCGGACATCCGGCCGGCGCGGCAAGAGCCGGTGTACGCCCCCCTCCTTCCGCCCCCGCGCGGAAGGCCCCCGCGGCTACCGGAAGTCGCAGCCGGGATTCGGCGCGTCCTCGGAGAACGGCGCGCCACCGCGGGACGGCGGCAGACCGGCCACCGCGGGAGTGGCCGGTCTGTCGCATCGGCGGCGGACGGGGCGATGCTGGTGCTCCGAGGTCCGCACGCACGACGGACGGAGAACGCATGACGACGCACAGCCGGACCGGGATCGAGGTGAGGCCCGTCGCGGGCCACATCGGAGCCGAGATCACCGGGGTCGACCTGCGCGACGACCTGGACGACGCCGTGGTGGCCGCGATCCGCACGGCCGTGCTGCGCCGGAAAGTGGTGTTCTTCCGGGAGCAGCACCTGGACCACGCCGCGCACATCGCGTTCGCGCGCCGGTTCGGCGAACCCGTGGCCCCGGCACGGCGCGGCAGCGTGTCGCCGCGGGAGTACCCGGAGGTCGAGACGACGGCCGACCGCCTGGAACTGGGCGGGCGTTACGGCATGGACCACGACGAGTGGCTGCGGCGCAGGCGCCACTCGCCGTTGCGGGGCTGGCACTGCGACCACGGCGCCCGCGTCGATCCGCCCGCGGCCACGATCCTGCGCGCCGAGTCCGTGCCCCCGTACGGCGGGGACACCCAGTGGTCGAATCTGGCGGCCGCCTACGCCGGACTGTCCGCGCCCGTACGGAACTTCGCCGACGGTCTGCGCGCCGAACACCGGCTGGGCGTCGGCTACCAGGCCCGGCCGGGAGACGACGCCTATCTGCGTCATCTGCTGGATCACCAGGTGGCCACGGAGCACCCGCTCGTACGGGTGCACCCCGAGACGGGCGAACGAGTGCTCTTCGTCAACGGCTACTACGTCGAGCAGATCCTCGGCCTCTCGCGCGCCGAGAGCGCGCACATCCTGCAGATGCTCCTGGAGCAGGCCACGCGCCCCGAGTACACGGTCCGGTTCCGCTGGGAGGCCGGCAGTGTCGCCTTCTGGGACAACCGGTCCACCGTCCATCTCGCCCCCGGCGACCTCGTCGCCCCCGGGCATCCCCGGATCATGCACCGCGTGATGCTCTCCGGGGACATCCCGGTGGGCCCGGACGGCACGCCGTCCGCACCGATCACCGGCCCGGAGCCCGGCCGCTGGTGACACGGCGCCCGGCGCCCGGCCCGCACCGCCCGGCGGCGACGGTCTACCACGCTGCCGAGGCATGCCGCACGCAGCGCGTACGGTGCCCGCCGGAACGTTCCCGCTGACCAGCGCGGACGCCATGACGGCGTTTCTCGAAGGTTCCTTGCCGGTTTCCGGCGCGTCCGGCGGCAACCTCGGCTACATTCGAGCCCCGCCGATCCTGCACCCATCGGCGACGTCGCAGGACAGCACGGGGAGCGGCGCATGCGCGACTTCGGGAACGGCCGGCCGACCGCCCCGGTCTTGTCGGAGGGACCTGTCATGACGGGAGGGCTCGCCGACAGCGTCTTCGACACGGCGAACCGGGCCCCCGACCTGCCGCAGATCGCCCGGCGCACCGACCCTGCGGGGATGACCTGGGCCCCCGTGACGGCGAGGCAGTTGCGGGACCAGGTGGTCGATCTGGCCAGGGGCCTGATCGCCTCGGCCATCCGCCCCGGCAACCGCGTGGCCGTCATGGCGCGCACCCGGTACGAGTGGACCGTTCTCAGCTGCGCCCTGTGGGCGATCGGCGCCGAGGTCGTGCCGATCCATCCGACGTCCTCGCACGAGCAGGTCGAATGGATCCTCAGGGACGCGAGCTGCGTCGCCGTGGTCGTCGAGGACGAACAGGCGATCATGACCGTCGGATCGGTGTGCGCCTCGCTTCCCCTGCTGCGCCACGTCTGGCAGTTGGACACCGGTGCGCTGGACGAACTCGTGGAGCGCGGCCGCCCGGTGCCGGCCACGACCGTCGACTCGCTGCGCCGGATCGTGCTGCCGGACTCGACCGCGGTGGTCGCCTACACCTCCGGCACCTCGGGGCACCCCCGCGGGTGCGCGCTCAGCCACCGCAACCTGGCCACCCCCTGCGACACGCTGCTGGCCGGCTGGGCACACACCGTGGCACCGCCCGGTGTGCAGCCCGCCGTCCTCGCCTTCCTGCCCTTCTCGCACGTGTACGGGCTGATGATCCAGCAGGTGTGCCTGCGGGGCGGGTTCCTCATGGGCCACGAACCCGAACTGAACGCGGAGGCCCTGGCATCGGCGTTACTGACGTTCCGTCCGACGTACCTGTACGCGGTCCCGTACGTGCTCGAGAAGCTCTACAAGAAGTTCCTCCGCGCGGCCCAACAGGCCGGCCGCGGAGCCCTGTTCGAACGGGCGGTGCGCACTGCGCAGGACTACGCCCTGGCGGTCGAGCGGCAGCGGCTGGGCGCCGGTCCCGGCCCCGGCTTCGACCTGAAGCTGCAGCACACCCTGTACGACCGGGCCGTGTACCGGAAGCTGCGCGCCGCGCTGGGCGGAAGGGTGTACGGGGCGGTGTCCGGCGGATCGCCGCTGCACCGTGAACTCGGCCTGTTCTACGCGGGGATCGGAATACCGGTCAACGACGGGTACGGGCTCACCGAGACCAGCGGGGGCGTCACCGTGCACCCGGCGGGCCGGGAGAAGTCCGGCACCGTGGGGCGCCCCCTGCCGGGCATCGACGTGCGGGTGGCCGAGGACGGCGAGATCCTGGTGCGCGGGCCGTCGGTGTTCCAGGGATACGTCAACGACGAGCACGCCACGGACATGGCGCTGCGCGACGGCTGGCTGGCCACAGGCGACATCGGGCAGTTCGACTCCGAGGGATATCTGACCATCACGGGCCGCAAGAAGGACATCATCGTCACGAGTGGCGGCAAGAGCGTGGCCCCGGCGGCGCTGGAGGAGCGGCTGCGGGTCCATCCGCTCATCCAGCAGGCGGTGGTCGTGGGCGACAACCGGCCCTGCGTGGGCGCCCTGATCACCCTGGACCCGGAGTTCCTGGCCCACTGGCGCGGCCTCCTGTTCGCACAGGGGGACACGCCGGGGCGGGATGCGCGCGAGGAGAACGCGCTGCGGCAGGAGGTCGCGCGGGCCGTCGCCGCGGCCAACACCACGGTGTCGCGGTCCGAGTCCATCCGGGTCTTCCGCGTCCTGCCCGAGCCCTTCGACGTCACCAACGGACTGCTGACGCCGTCGATGAAACTGCGCAGGGACGCCATCACGCGCCGGTACGCGGTGGAGATCGACGCCATGTACCAGTCCTCCGCGCGCATTCCCCGGGAGCGCAGGTCGGAGGAGCTGCCGACCTGGGACGACTCGGACGACGTGTTCCGGCGCGCGCGGTGAGGTCCGGGCGGACCCGCTCCCGCGGATCGACGTCCGTGATCCGGTCCGCCTGTTGACGCGGAGGCCGCCGGGGTGCGGTGATGCTCCCGGCACGACGGCCCACCGTGAGGCGAGGACGGTCCATCGATGGCTCTGCGGATCAGCGCGACCAACCCGGAGCATCCCGCGCTCCTGCTCGACCTGCCCTGGCAACTGCCCCTTGAGGAGTGGCCGGAGCACCATCTGGTGCCACTGCCGCGCGGCATCTCCCGGCACGTGGTGCGCTACGCGCGCGCCGGCGCGGAGGTGGTGGCGGTCAAGGAACTCGCCGAGCGGCCCGCGGTACGGGAGTTCGAGCTGCTGCGGGACCTGGACCGGCTGGGGATCCCGGCCGTGGATGCGCTCGCCGTGGTCACCGGGCGCACCGGCCCCGGCGGTGAATCCCTCGAACCGGTGCTGATCACCCGGCATCTGGGCGGCTCCATGCCCTACCGCTCGATGTTCGAGACGACGCTGCGGCCCGCCACCATGCACCGGCTGATGGACGCGCTCGCGGTGCTCCTGGTCCGCCTGCATCTCGCGGGGTTCGCCTGGGGCGACTGCTCGCTGTCCAACACGCTGTTCCGGCGGGACGCGGGCGCCTACGCCGCATACCTCGTGGACGCCGAGACGGGGGAGCTGCATGCCCGCCTGAGCACCGGGCAGCGGGAGTACGACCTCGATCTGGCGCGCGTCAACATCAGCGGCGAACTGCTCGACCTGGAGGCGTCCGGGGCGCTGCACCCGTCCGTGGATCCCATCACGTTCGGCACCGAGATCTGCGACCGTTACAGCGGTCTGTGGCAGGAGCTGACCCGCACGTCCGTGTATCCGGCGGGCAAGTACCACTACATCGACCGCCGCATCCGCCGGCTCAACGACCTCGGGTTCGACGTGGCGGAGATGCAGATCGCGCGCTCGTCCAGCGGTGACACCGTCACCTTCGTGCCGAAGGTCGTCGACGCCGGCCACCACCAGCGGCAATTGCTCAGGCTGGCGGGACTGGACGCCGAGGAGAACCAGGCCCGGCGGCTGCTGAACGACCTGGAGAGCTGGATGGCCACCCAGGAGGACTACGTGCCCGGCGACCCCCTCGCCGCCCGGCCCGAGGTCCTCGCCCACCGCTGGGTGCGGGACGTGTTCCGGCCCACCGTGCGTGCCGTGCCCCGTGAACTGCGCGGCTCGATGGATCCCGCCGAGCTGTACCACGAACTGCTCGAACACCGCTGGTACCTGTCCGAGCGCGCCCAGCACGACATCGGTCTGGACACGGCCGTCCGGGACTACATCACCACCGTCCTGCCGAAGGCCCGCGCGACGCCGGCCGACCCCCACGACGAGGACGATCCCCTACCGCCGCGGGTGTGAACGCTCCGGCGGTCCTGCCTCTGACGCCGCCGGACGGCGTTGCGAAGATGGCGTTCGAGGACCGGCTGGACGTCGAGAGGCAGGAGACCCCCATGACCGCCACCCGTGGAACATCCGTGGACATCCCCACCAGGGACGGCACGGCCGACGCCTACCTGACCCACCCGGACGACCACAGGCCCCACCCCGCGGTCCTGCTCTACATGGACGCCTTCGGGCTGCGCCCGGGCCTGAGAGCCATGGCCGACCGCCTCGCCGGCAACGGCTACACGGTCCTCGTGCCCAATGCGTTCTACCGGCAAGGGCGGGCGCCCGTGGTCGAGTTGCCGGACTTCATCGACACGTCCGCGCGTCCGGAGCTCTTCCAGCGGATCACACCGCTCATCCGTTCGCTCACTCCGGATCCGGCCGAGCGGGACGCCGAGGCCTTTCTGCGGTGGCTCGCCGGCTGCCCGCAGGCCGCCGACGGGCCGGTGGGCGTGATCGGCTACTGCATGGGCGCCCGGCTGGCCCTGCGCGCCGCCGGCTCCCACCCGGAGCGGGTCGCCGCGCTCGCCGGCTTCCACGGCGGAGCTCTGGCGACCGACACGCCCGACAGCCCCCACCTGGTCGCCGGCCGCATCACCGCGGAGGTCTACTTCGGCCACGCCGACCAGGACCGCTCGCTGCCGCCCGAGCAGATCGAGCGGTTGGAGAAGGCCCTCACCGAAGCGGGTGTCCGCCACCGGACCGAGGTCTACCCGGGGGCGCAGCACGGCTTCACCCAGGCCGACACCTCCAGCTACCACCCGGAGGCGGCGGAACGCCACTGGAGGGAACTGCTGGCACTCTTGGACCGTGCCCTGTGAGCACCACGGGACCGCACCGGGCACGGCACGGGACGGGGCACACCGCGGAGAGGGCCAGATCCTTCCCGCGAGGACCGGCCCTGCTGCCCCGGCCGCCCTCCGGGGGCGCCCGGGGCAGCAGGGCGGACACCGCGCTGGTGCGCCACCGGGACGCGACCGGCCCGGCGCGGTGCGGCCCCGCCCACCGCACGGCGCGCCGCCCCGTCCCGGTGGCCGTCCTCGGGTCAGGCGGGCGGCACCACGGCCACCGGGCACGGTGCGTGGTGGACCAGGGCGTGCACCACCGAGCCGATGCGCGCGCCGACGGCCGAGCGGTGGGCGCGGCGCCCCACGACCACCAGCTGGGCGTCACCGGTCACGGACAGCAGCACCTGGGCCGCGCTGCCCATCTCCACGTGCTCGCTCACCCGCACGTCGGGGTAGCGCTCCCGCCAGGGCCGCAGCGCCGCGTCGAGCGCCTTCTTCTCGTAGGGCTCCAGACCGCCGGCCTCGTCGAGCAGCTTCAGCGAGGCGGGGCTGTAGGCGAACACCGGCGGCAGGCTCCAGGCTCGTACGACCCGTACGGCCGCTCCCCTGGCCGCCGCCGTCGCGAACGCGAACCCGAGCGCGGGCGCGCTGTCATCCGGTTCCCCGTGCTGGCCCACGACGATCTCGCGGCCCGCCGCCTCGGCCGCCGGCCGGTCGTCGGAGCGGACCAGCACCACCGGCCGGACGGACTCGGCGATCACCTGCTGGCCCACGGAGCCCAGCAGGAAGCCCACCACCGCTCCGTGCCCGCGCGAGCCCAGCACCATCAGCTCGGCCTCGGCCGACTCGGCGACCAGTGCCTCCACGGGCGGGGCCTGGAGGGCCTCGGCGGCCACGGTCAGTCCCGGATGGCGGTCGGTGAGGACCCGCTCGGCCTCGCGCGCCACCTCCCGCGCCCACTGACCCTGCGTCTCGCGGTCGGCGTCGAGAGGGACGTCATAGGACTGCCACTGCCACGCGTGCACGATCCGCAGCGGCAGCCCCCGGCGCACGGCCTCGCGGCCCGCCCAGGCCGCGGCGGCGACGCTCTCCGGTGATCCGTCCACTCCCACGGTGATCGGGCGGGTCATTCGGTTCCTCCCAGTGCATGATCCGGCTTCCCACGCTACCGGGCCGGGCGGTCCCCGGTTCCCGGTTCCCGAGCGAAGCGGAGAGATCGAACATACGATGGCCGGGACGCCGAGGAGCTCGAGGTGGGAGACTTGATGGCACAGGCTGCGGGCACGGCGGCACGGACCGTCATCCTGACCGTGGACGACGACCCGGGCGTGTCCCGTGCCGGAGTCCGGGCCGCAACTCGCTCCCCCGGCCAGCCGTCCCGCCGACCAGCCCACGCCGGGGCCGGCGGGCCGGGTACCGGCCGACTGGGCGGACATGCTCGGCTAGGGGGTGTTTCGGAAGTCCCGCACAGCACCCACGGTGCCCGGCACGCTCCCCCAGGCTCTTCGAGCAGGGGGCGCCCCCTCTCGCCGCACCGGCCGAAACCCCGAGTACGTCCAGTACGAGGGCTTTCGTCCGGCACGCCGAGAGCACGCACCGGACACCGCGGGCACCGCACAGGACTTTCGAAACACCCCCTAGAAGGCCGGCGGCGGTAGTCGGCTTGCCAGCCCAGGTCGGTGGCGGCCTGCTGGCGGGCGGCTGCTTGCAGCGCTCGGTTCCTGGTCGGGCACGTGGCCCAGCAGATGCAGCGCATCGGTGACCAGGGCGTCGACGCGTTCGGCGCGGGCTTTCGCGTAGTTCCAGACGATGCGGGGTTTGCCGGGATCGGTGCCGTCGTGGGCGGCCCGCCCGGCCCAAGCCCCCATCACCACAGAGACGAGTGGATGATCATTGGGTCCGACATCGAGGGGTGCCATGCGATTTGCCGACGGTCCGAGTGTGCACTGCGATGTTCATGTCGAGGCAGCCGTGCCGCGGGTCTGGGAGCTGGTGACCGACATTCGCCTGCCCGCCCGGTTCGGCCCTGAACTGCAGCGCGTCGCTTGGCTCGACGGCGCGGACCGGCCCCTGGTGGGAAGGTGCTTCGAGGGCTACAACCATCACCCGCAACTCGGCGAGTGGCGGACCGTCTCCCATGTGGTCGAGCTTGACGAGCAACGGGTGTTCGCCTGGGCCGTCACGGATGCGGACGGCCGATACGGAGAACCGACGCTGGATCCGGCGAAGTCCATGGCGACCTGGCGCTACGAACTCACAGCCGAGGGAGAGGGCACCCGGCTGCGGCAGTCGGCCCTCATCGGACCGGGCCGCAGCGGAGTCACGCTGGCCCTCGGTCGCTGGCCGGACCGAGAGGAAGAGATCATTGCCTTCCGGATGAAGGAACTGCGCGCCGGGATGGAGGCCACCCTTCGCGGCATCAAGACGCTGGCTCAGGAAGGCATCTGAGGTTCTGTTGCGAGGGAGCACCCGAGCGGCGTTTCCTGCGGTTGCGGGCCTGGCCGGCTTTGTCCGGGATGGTGCGGCGGATGCCGCGCCGTCGTAGGTGAGCATGGTTCTCGCGGGAGACGTACGCCCCGTCCGCGCCACCCGGGTTGGCCGGATGCCGGGTCGGCCCGGCCCGGCATCCGGCCAACCCGGGTGCGGCCCAAGACAGCCTCGAACTGCGGGGGGTCGCCGCGCTGTCCGGCTCCGGTGTCGACCGTCATGCGCTTTTGCCGCTGTTCGACAGAGGGGTACCGCCGGGCGGTTCCCTCCGCAGGTCCCCCTTTTCCGGGACCGGTGGCGTGCTGGTGAGCACCGCCGAGGGCGGAGTCCACATCGATCCCTGGGTGCCGGGGCGAGCGGGGCGATGACCATTGATCAACGCGACCGGGCTTCGTACCATCTTCTGATGGGACATGATGATCTTCCGACTCTTGAACTCGCCTTTCCTGGTCCGGAACGTGATCGAGGCGTCGCAGCGATCTTGAGCGGACAGAAGACCGCGCTCACGGGTCTCCTGGAGTTGTACGAGCACGCCGGAGAGGCGGTGCCGCAGCCCGGCCAGCGGTTCTCGGTGCTCGATTCCGAGGGTCGTCCGGCCGTCACGATCGAGCTCGTCGACGTACGGGTCGTTCCCATGAAGGAGATCGACGACGACTTCGCGCGAGCCGAAGGACGTGGCTACTCCGACGTCGCACAGTGGCGGGCAGCCCACGAAGAGTTCTTCCGGAGCGATGGCGTGAGCGAGTTCTTGGGTGGTACCCCCGTCATCGACGATGACACTCTCGTCGTCGCCGAACGTTTTCGGGTGGTCGAGCCCGGCGCACGGCGTGATCGCTGACCGCATCCGACTCGATTCAGCTTCTGTCCCGCTCGACCGCGAGGTGCGGCTTGGTGCGGTCAGCCTGGCCCAGCACGCTGCGGCAGTGCGCCCAGGCCGGCTCGGACAGCAGCGGCCGCCATCGCGTCAACAGGTCGCGCAGGTCCGCCCCGTAGCGGGTGCGGACTTCTGGGCTGACTGCGGCGATGTCCAGTTCGTTGGCGGCGGTGAGTTCGGCGAAGTCCCGGCGTGTTTCGAGGCTTGGATGCATCCGTGCACCGGTGAACCGGTCGACGAACGTGCCTCGGTCATCGGTGAGCCCCTGGTAAGAGGCTTTGCGGTCGCAGGAGGCATAGAAGTAGACGAGTGCTTCGGCCTCGACGCCGATCGCCTCGACCAGTTCCGCCCTGCGCCCAAGGTCCAACAGCGCGACCGGGAACCCGTCCGTCCCGTAGAACGCGTGGCAGAGCCCGGCCGACACCAGCGCCGGGCGGGCACCCCAGGAGGCGAGGAGGGCGCTGACTCGTTGCAGGTGCGCCAGCAGTGTCCCGCCGGGGTGCTCGATCCGTTCGGCTCCGGCCGCCTGCAAGATCGTCAGCGCTTCTGCGGTCATCTCGACATCACCCGTCCGAACGATCGTCGTCTGGTCTGAGGCATTCGTGATCGTAGGACAGAAGACTGCCGCGCTGCGCTTCCTCCGGCGATACCGCGTCTTCGCAGGCAGGCCCGATCGAGGCGTCAGTCGTACGCCTTGTCGGTCCGTGCCCGGTCCGGCGTACGGCGGGGCCGCCCGGAACCGATCCGGTGGTCGTGTCCCGCGACGTGGTGCAGGGGATCAAGCGCTGCGCATTCCGCTTCGGGGCCCATGGCGATCTGCGGGGAGGCGCAGCCCACGGAGCCCCCCAGTGGGGCGAGTTGGGCACCCGATCGAGCGGGGACAGCGTGCCTGGCCTGCGCATTCCGGTGTCTTGGTCCCCTACACCACCTGGCGGGACGCCATCGATCCGGTGCCGGGACCGGTACCGGATCGAACCGCGGAGAATCGGCCCCGTTGCCCAGCCGTGATCGGCACCGGCAAAGGCGCACGAACGGGCGGATGCGGGATGCGGCGCCGCGGTGGTGTGGGAGACCCCGTCACCGCCGGGCGTCAGCCCCGCCCCGTCGAGCCGTCCCGGGAGGGGAAGGGAGCCCGGCGACGGCGCAACGGGCCGGCGTGCAGCGGGGTCGTGTGCCAGCGGGCCGTGAAGGTGCCGTCGTCGAGGGCGCAGGTCACGGTGAGGCGGTGCGGTGTCTCCAGGAACAGGACGTCGACGCGCAGGGTGTCCGGGCCGGTCCAGCCGCCGCTCGCCGCAGTGGGGACGGGACCCTCGCCGACGGCCCAGCCGGCCTCCGGAAGGCGAAGGGCGAGACGGTCCTCGTCCTCGACTAGGGTCACCGTCCAGGCTCCGTCCTCCTCGGTGACCTCGGCCGCCGTCAGGGTCGGCTGGTCGCCGCAGCGGCCGCCCCGCGGTGTGAAGCGCGCCCCCGGCCAGGGACCGGGATCCGCTGCGGGGCCGGGACGCGCGGCGACCGGTGGCAGGGCGAGACGGTCGAGGCGGTGCCGGAGTGCCTGGTCCGCGTCGGTGCGGCCGGGGAGGGGGCTGGGGCCCAACGCGGGCAGCAGATGCCGCCACATCGCGTCAAGCAGTTTCTGCATCTGCACCGTCGCCGCGGTGGTCGCGATCACCGCGTCGTGGTCGGGCAGGACGACGCAGAACTGACCGTACGCGCCGTCGCCGCGGAAGCCGTGCCTCGACGCCCAGAACTGCAAGCCGTAGCCCTGCTGCCAGTCCGAGGCGGCGCCCACGGCCGTGCTGTCGGCGGTGGACACGTGCGGGCGCGTCGCCTCCGCCACCCAGGAGGACGGCAGCAGACGCCTTCCCTCCCACACCCCGTCCTGGAGGTAGAGCAGGCCCAGCCGGGCGATCGCGTCCGTGGTGGCGTGCAGTCCGCTGAACCCCAGGTCGCGGCCGCGTGGATGCTGGATCCAGGCGACCTCGCCGATGCCGAGCGGATCGAGGAGCCTCGGGCGCAGATACTCGGTCAGCGACTGGCCGGACAGCCGCTGCACAAGCGCGGCCAGCGTGTAGGTCGCGGGCTGGTTGTAGGCGAAGACCGAGCCGGGGTCACGGTCCGGCGGGATCAGCAGGAACCCCCGTACGGGCTCCGCACGGTCCAGCCGGAACGCCTCGTCCGCGGTGTCGGTGAGGTGCCCGCTGGCCATGGACGCGATGTGGCGCACCCGCATGGCGCGGCTGCGCGGGTCGGTGATGTCCGCCGCGAACTCCGGGAAGTAGGACAGCACGGGCGCGTCGAGGTCGAGAAGGCCCTCGGCGACGGCCAGTCCGGCGGCCGTGGAGGTGAAGCTCTTGCTGAGGGAGTACAGCAGTTGGGGGCGCTCGGCGGTGTAGGGCGCCCACCAGCCGGAGGCCACCAGGCGGCCATGGCGCACGATCATGAGGCTGTGCGGTTCGATGTCCGGCGCCGCCTCGACCGTGTCGAGGAACGCCTCGATCCCGCGGGCGTCGACGCCTTGCTCGGCGGGCGTGCTGACGGGCAGCGGGCGGGCGCTCATGCGGCGGGCCTCCAGAACGGGTTCGGGGCGGTGGTGAGGCACCGCCCCACCGTCTGCGTGCATCCGCCATCCTCCGCTCCGGCTCACGGCATGTCCATGATCTCAACGGGCGCAATCCGGCCAGTGAGACGCGCCGCCCGGTCTTCGTGCGCCAAGGCCGGGAACCCGCGCTCTATGGTGCATATCGGATACACGATGATGGCCGAACAGGCGGGTCCGCGAGAACTGGTCGACCATGTGGTGCGGGAGGAGGCGGCGGGCTTCGACTTCTCCGTGGCCTCGGACCACTACACGCCCTGGCTGCGGGCCCAGGGGCACTCGCCGTACGCGTGGTGCGTGCTGGGCGCCGCCCAGGCCGCCTCCGGCATCTTGCTGATGACCTACGTGACCTGCCCGACCGTCCGGTACCACCCGGCGGTGGTGGCACAGAAGGCCGCCACGGTGCAGCTGCTGTCGCAGGGCAGGTTCCCGCTGGGTCTCGGCTCCGGAGAGAACCTCAACGAGCTTGCGGTGGGCGGGGGATGGCCGTCGATCGAGGTGCGGCACGAGATGCTGGAGGAGGCGATCGGCATCATCCGCGGCCTGTTCGGCGGCGGTCATGTCAGCCATCGGGGCAGGCACTTCACCGTGGGCTCCGCACGGCTGTGGGACCTGCCGGACGAGCCGCCGCCGATCGGGGTCGCCGTCTCCGGGAAGCGGTCCTGCGCGCTGGCGGGCCGGCTCGCCGACCTCGTCATCGGAGCCGGCGCCGCCGCGTTGCCCGCGCGGAACGGGTCGCTGGAGGGCGGACCGGGCAGCAGCTCGGCGAACCGCTGTGAGAACTCCCCGCCGCGGCGGCAGCGTTCGCGGAGTCACACGTCGGGGCGGCCACGGAAGGTAACCAACGGTTGCTTACCCGCCGGTTGGGCGGCGGGTAACGTTTTCAGGCCCGTCAGCGCTGAGTTCTGGGCGGAAAACCGAAATCCGCACCGTGGAAACCTCATTTCTTTGAACACCCACCGTCACGCCCTCCGTACCTCCGGGAAACGGTTCGCTGCGAGGGATGACGATGGACGACGGGCAGGTCTCCACACAGGAGTTGATCGCCGGACGATACCGGGCGGTCGAGGCCGTCCACCGGGAGGACGGGCGGACCGTCTGGCTCGGCGAGGACATGGAGTTCCAACGCCCGGTCTCACTGCTCCAGTCGCGGCTCACCCCACTGCAGCCCGAGGTCACCCCGCGCCGCACGATCGCGCGGATCCTGCGCGAGTCGGAGGCCATGGATGCGCTGTGCCCCGGCCTGGTCGCGACCGTGGTGGATGTCGTCGAGGACAGCGGTGTCCTGTGGACCGTGACCGAGCGGATCGAGGGCACCCCCCTCGGGGAGATCCTGGCCCGCGGTCCCCTCAACCATGTGCGGGCGGCCCGCATCGGGCTCGGGATCCTCGACGTGCTGGAGGCCGCCCACCGCCGGGGGGTGACACACGGGGACCTCAGTCCCGGGCAGGTGTTCGTACAGGAGGGCGGCGCGGTCGTCGTGACCGGCTTCGGGCTGATCGGGACGTCCGTCACCCAGCGGGTCACGGCACCCTCGTACGCTGCCCCCGAACAGGCCCGCGGCTCGAGCGCGGGTCCGGCTGCCGACCAGTGGGCACTGGGGGCACTGCTGTACGCGATGGTGGAGGGCCGTCCGCCCTTCCGGGACCGGGGCTCGGCGGAGGCGACGCTGCGCGCCGTGGACCGGCTGCCGTTGCGGTCCCCGGCGAACGCCGGCCCGCTCGCCCCTGCCGTCACCGGACTGCTCCGCCGGGACGCCCTGGAGCGCGTCCCGGAACCCGCGGTACGCGCGTCCTTGACCCGCATCGTCGACGAGGACCTCGACGAACCCACGCAGGAGATGCTTCTGCCGCGCTTCCGGGGCGCGTGGCAGGTCGCCCACCGGGCCGGACGGGCCTGGAGCAGACCGGCCGTGCGACGGTCGGTGCTGGTGGGCGCAGGGCTCGTGGTCGCGGCGTCGTCGGTCGCCGTCCTCGTCACGGCGGGCCGCCCGTCCGGCAACGGCGTGGGTGCATCGGGCGCGGAGCCGTCCCGCTCCGGGGTGCCCTCCCCGGCCGGTTCGCCCGGCGGCACCGACCGCGCGACGCCCCCTCCGCGGCCGGGTCGCACCGCGACCTCCTCCCCGTCCGCGTCGCCGAGCACCCCGCAGGACCCGGCCCCGCTCTTCCGCCGCTATGTCGCGCCGCAGGGCTTCTCCATCGACCTGCCGCGGGGGTGGAAGCCGGTCACCACCGACACGGCGGGCGGGGGCACCTACCGGGTGACGCTCGGCGCGAGCGGCGATCCGCGGAGCCTGGCGGTCACCTACAGCGCGGGCCTGGGTCCCGACCCGGTCGCGGTCTGGAAGTCGCTGGAGCAGGCGCTGGACAGCACGTATGCCGGCTACGAGCGGGTGGGGGACATCCGCCCCGTGACCTACCGGGGCCACCAGGGCGCCGACATGGAGTGGCTGTCCACGGTGAACGGCGTCCGGGTGCACACCTTCGGCCGCGGCTTCCTCGTCGGCGACGGGCACGGCTACTCGCTGCGCTGGACGACGCCCGCCGCCGACGCGCAAAGTCCCGCCAACCGGCAGGCCCTGGCCGAGTTCCTGCGGACCTTCCGGCCGCCGACGGGCTGACGCGCGGCGGCCTCGCGCACCCACCGGACCGCCCGTCACCGCCCCTCTCGCCGGCCCCCGTGCGTCCCGGCGGCCACCGGCCTTCCCGTCGCGCCCGGCCGCCGCCGAACCGCCACCCGGGCGGCGGACGACGGATGGCGGTGTCCGGGCGTGCGGCTCACCGGAGGCCGTCGGGGGTGCGGCGGTCCCTTGTCCGTTGTGCGAGCCACCGGGCGACGGCCTCCGCTATCGGCTGTCCGGTCTCCAGTTCCACGAACCCGAACTGCCCGCCCTGGTTGCACTCCAGGAACCACCACAGGCCCTCCTCGTCCTCGGCGAAGTCGAAGGCGGCGTACGCGAGGCCGGACAGCGCCAGGTACTCGTGGACCGACTTCGCGATACGGTCGGGCACCCCGGCCGACCGCCAGGAGTGCCCGGTGTCGCCGTAGCGGCCGTCGATCTGCCCGAAAGACGCCCTCTTGCGGGCGGCGAACAGCCGGGTGCCGACGGAGGTCAGCCGGATGTCGGCACGCTTGGGGATGTAACGCTGCAGCAGGGCGGGGCCGGCCGCCACCGCGGAGAAGTCGGCGCCGGGGTCCACGAGGGTGGTCGGCAAGGCCAGCGCGGGATCGCCGGGCGGCGGTCCCGAGGCCGACTTCACCACCACCTCGCGGTGCTCCTCGGCGAACTGCTGGGCCAGGCGCGGGGCGGTGGTGACGACGGTCGGCGGCACCGCGAAGCCGCTGAGGTGGGCGATCCGCAACTGCCACGGCTTGTACCGCGCCTGCTCGGCGTTGCGGGGGTGGTTCATCCACCGGGTGGAGGCCGAGTAGAGCATGCCGTACAGGGCCTGGCGCGTCTCGGCGGTCAGCCACGGCGAGGGGTGCGCGGCGTGTGCGGCCGGCTCGCCGGGCCGGCGCACCCACACCGAGCGCAGGCCGCCCATGCTCAGGACGTGCCCGTTCACCGAGAGGTGGCCGTCGAAGTCGCCGTGGGCGTAGTCGGCGGACAGCACCGCCTTGCCGGGAAGGTCGGCGGGGTCCAGGCGCATCACGGGAACGCACCACTCGTGCAGCCTGGCCACCACCATGTCGGCGGTCACGTCCTGCTCCGACGTGAGGATGAGGACCGTCATCCGCGTGCGGGCCGTCAGTCGTCGAAGTGTGTCTGGGAACCGGCGGTGGACGTCGTCGTACCGGCCGCGCGCAGCAGCGCACGATCGCTGACGGCGGGCCGGCCGTCCGGGAGCACGTTCAACTGCCGCAACGCGTCGAAGCGGTACGGCGTCACCATGGCCGGAAGCGCTCGGGGCAGCGCGTAGTTGAGAGTGAACGGTCGCACAGGACACCTCCACGATCGCAGGTTGCCTCTTCGTATCCCTTTACGTCTGCCTCCCGTAAGGAATTCATCACTTTCCGCCACATCAGGGTGAAGGTCATCACATTGCCATGGCCCCGTCCCCGGTCCGGCCGAACGGGTCTCGGCAAGGTGGGTGCGCGGTGTCAGTGCCCTCGGCAACAATGCGGGGGGAAAGATCATCTCGCCCTCGGAGCGGGATGCCCGTTCACCAGCGCCCGAAAGGCTGACCGACGATGACGCGCCCTCGGCTCAGTTCCCGTGCTGCCGAAGTGCTGCGCCTGATCACGGACCAGCGTGTGCCGGTCTTCCTCACGGTCCACGCCAACGGGCGGCGCAGGTACGGGTACTGGCAGCCGGACGGCCGCCCGATGGCGCTGCCCACCGACGAGTGCGACGCGCTCCAGGCGGCCGGCCGGATCGTGCTGGGAGATCCGGTGGTCGACCGGGCCAAGACGACGTACCGGGTGCGGGCCGCCGCCCGTGGAACGCCCGGCACCGCCCGTCCGGCACGCTCGGCCCTGACGGCCTGACCGGCCTGAGCGGCTCACCGGCCGGGCGCCCCGGCCGGGCGTCTCAGCCGGGCGTCCCAGCCGGGCGTCCCTACTGTGCGTCTCAGCCGGGCGTCTCAGCCGGGCGTCCCAGCCGGGCGTCCCTACTGTGCGTCTCAGCCGGGCGTCCCAGCCGGGCGTCCGCACCGCTCTTCTCGCCGGGGCGCCTACCAGCGGTCCTCGACCTGCTCCCTGATCCGCCGGTCGTACAGGCTCTCGATCGCGTCGAGCGTGTCCTGCGGCAGCCGGGGCAGTCTCGCGGCCGCCGCGTTGGCACGGGCCTGGTCCGCCGAGCGGGCACCGGGGATCACCGTGGTCACGCCGGGCTGCTGAATGATCCAGGCGAGCGCCAACTGGGCCGGGGTGAAGCCCTCCGGGGCGAGCGCGGAGAACTCGGCCGCCGCCTCCACGCCCGTCGCGAAGTCGACGCCCGAGAAGGTCTCCCCCTGGTCGAACGCCTCGCCATGGCGGTTGAAGGTGCGATGGTCGTTCGCGGCGAACACCGTGTCCTTGGTGTACTTGCCCGACAGCAGGCCGGAGGCCAGCGGCACGCGGGCGATGATGCCCACGCCGGCCTCCCGCGCGGCCGGGAGGACCCGGCGCAGCGGCTTCATGCGGAACGGGTTCAGGATGATCTGCACGCTCGCCACGTTCGGGCGGGCGATCGCGGTCAGCGCCTCGTCGCACGTCTCCACACTGACGCCGTACGCGGCCACACGCCCCTCCTCGACCAGCGTGTCCAGGGCGTCGTACACCTCGTCGGAGGAGTAGACGGGCGTCGGCGGACAGTGCAGTTGCACCAGGTCGATACGGTCGGCGCCGAGGTTGCGGCGGGAGCGGTCGTTCCAGGCGCGGAAGTTGTCCAGGACGTAGTTCTGCGGGATCTGCTCGACGCGGCGGCCCATCTTGGTCGCCACCAGGACGTGCAGGTCCGGCCTGCCGTGCAGGAAGGCGGCAATGGTCTGCTCGCTGCGCCCGTCGCCGTACACGTCCGCGGTGTCGAAGAAGCTCACCCCCGACTCCGCTGCCGCCTCCAGCACCTCGTGGGCGTCCTTGTCGTCCACGGTGCCCCAGTCCGCGCCCAGTTGCCACGTACCCAGGCCGATGACCGACGCGTGCTGCCCCGACCTGCCGAATTCTCGCTCTTCCATGCCGCCAGTCTGTCATCCGCGTCCGGTCGCGCACGCCACTGCCCTGCCGCGCGCCCCGGCTACATTGGTGGCCACCGACCGAGGAGCCACCGCATGCCCGCCCGTCCCCGCCTCCTGTATGTGACCGACCTCGCCTACCAGGCGCGTGGGCGGCGCTACTGCGACGAGGACATCGCACTCTCCTCCCGGCTGCGCGCGGACTTCGGCATCGCGCTGTGCCACCCACTGGACGCGGCGGCACTGATGGACGGCTTCGACGCGGTCGTGGTCCGCAACAGCGGCCCCGTGCTGCACTACCGGAAGGAGTACGACGCCTTCCGCGCCCGGGCCACCGCCCGCGGCACCCGCGTGTACAACCCGCTGACGGGCCGGGGCGACATGGCCGGCAAGCAGTACCTGCTCGATCTGACCGCGGCCGGCCACCCGGTGATACCGACCGCCGGCCGGCCGGAGGACCTGGGGCGGCTGCCCGAGTCCGCCGTGTACGCCGTCAAGCCGAAGTCCGGTGCGGACTCCATAGGTCTGCGGTTCGTGCCGCGGGACCGGCTGGAGGACGTCGCCTGGGGTGATGTGCTGGTGCAGCCGCGCATCGACTTCCGCTACGAGGTCTCGTTCTACTACGTGGACGGCGTCTTCCAGTACGCCCTGTACGGCCCCGACCCCGGCCGGCGCTGGGTCCTTGAGCCCTACGAGCCCGCCGAGGCCGATCTCGCCTTCGCCCGGCACTTCATCGACTGGAACACCCTCGACCACGGCATCCAGCGCGTGGACGCCTGCCGCACCCGGGACGGCGGGCTTCTGCTGGTGGAGCTGGAGGACCTCAACCCCTACCTGTCCCTGGACCTCGTCCCCGGCCGGACCCGCGACGCCTTCGTCGCCGCCATGACGGCGTCGCTGCACCGGTTCCTGGAGGCGCGGCCGCGCGCCTGAGTGCCCGGTTCAGGTCCGTGCGCGGCTCTCCAGCCGCAGCTCGACCTCGATCTCCTGGTCGCCGGAGACCGCGCCGACCTGGTGGACGACGAAGGTCTCGTCCAGGGCTCGCCGCAGCCGCTCCACCGCACGCGGCTCGCCCTGCAGCTCGGCCGTCACCTGTCCCGACAGGGGCGGCGGCGGTGCCGTCCGCCCAAAACGGCCGGGGGCGGCCGACGTGTCGAAGGTCCCGGTCCACATCGTGGGCCGGACACCCGCGGTCTCGTGGGGCGCGTCGTCCAGGGACCGGTCCGAGCCGAAGCGCCGGCACAGCTCGGCGAACAGGCTCCCGGCGTCGGCCGCCGAGCAGCCGCTGACCACCACCTCGACCTGGGGCACATGCGATACGGGCGAGCTCACGGCCGCTCCTCTCCGTCGATGGCCGAGGCGGGTACCCCGCCCCCCGGGGCCCCATGCTCGACGGTACGGCGGAGGTGGTCCTTCCGCCTCTCGGAGCTCTGCCCCTGGTCAGCGGCGTGGTGAGCTATGTTGAGAGTCCTCGGGACACAAAGGGAGGCGGTCCGGTGTCATCGCCGCAGCAGGCACGCGCGCAGGCAGCTGCCATCACTGCCGGCAAGACGGTCCCGGAGGCGGGTGCCGCTCCCGCCTCCCAGCTCAGAGAGCTCTTCGACGGACCGCATCTGTCCCCGGGGCACCGCAGGATCGCCCAGTACCTGATCGAGCACATCACCGAGGCCGCGTTCCTGTCGATCACGGACCTGGCCGAGCGGGTGGGTGTCAGCCAGCCCTCGGTGACCCGTTTCGCCGCGGCCGTCGGCTTCAGTGGCTATCCCGCGCTGCGGGAGAAGCTCCAGGCCATCGCCCTGAGCTCACTCGGCAGCCCGAGCACGGTGGCGGAGCACCGCAGCAACGAACTGCAGGCCGCGGTGGACGCCGAGATCGAGAACCTGGAGAACCTGCGCCGGGACTTCGCCGATCCGGACCAGGTCATCCGCCTCGGACGGGAGCTGTCGGCGTCGACGCCGCTGACCGTGATGGGCCTGCGCATCTCCGCCTCACTCGCCGAGTACTTCGCGTACGGGGCCCGGCGCATCCACCCCGACGTGCGGCTGATCACGCGCGGCGGCAGTGTGGCCTACGACGCGCTGCTCCAGTCCCGGGAGGCGGGCGGCACCTGGGTACTGGCGTTCGGGATGCCCCGGCACGCCCAGGAGAGCCTGACCGCGGTGCGGGTGGCGCGCAGCGCGGGGCTGAAGGTCGCCCTGGTCACGGATCTGGGGCTGGGCCCGCTCGCCGACGAGGCCGACGTCGTCTTCGCCACCGGCACCGGCTCGCGCCTGGTGTTCGACTCGTACGCCGCCCCCGGCCTGATGGCCGCGGCCCTGCTGCAGGCCATGACCGACGCCGACCCGGAGCGGACCCAGGCCCGCCTGGAGGAGTACGAGCAGATCGCCGACCAGCACCAGTTCTTCCTCAAGGACTGACCCTGACCCACGGTCATAAATCCGGATCCTTCCCGCCGAATCGACCGTGAATTTTTTCATGTCCTTGCATATCCGCCGGTATATATAAATACTTCTCGCGGATCGTGAACCGGGCTTCCCCTCCCGGTTTCACACCCTACGGACAACCGGGGCCGTCCGCTCCTACCCACGGGCGCCGGCGTGTCCGTGGCGGCGGCTCCGGCCCTCCCCTGGGCCGGACCCGCCCCAGAGTTGCCGTACACCCTGAGCCGACGTGACCCGGAAGCGAAGATCATGGCCTTGATGACGTACTCGCCGATCAGTTCGGACTGGCCGTGCCAGGTCAAGACACCCGGCAGCTACGACTGGGAGCGGTCGGCGGCCAAGTGGCTGCGCGAGCTCGTGCCCGCCCGCTACGCCAGCTACCCGGCTCTGATCCGCCATCCCGTGCTGCTCGCCCGGCACGCGCTGATCCAGGTGCAGAACGAGGTGCGGGTCGCCCGGATCGCGCTGCAGACGGCCCGCACGGAGCTGCCCGCGCTCGGCCTGCCCGAGTCCGTCATCGAGCACACGATCAAGATGTACGCCGCCGAGGTGATGCAGCTCCAGCACATCGCGCGCAGCGTGCGGGCGGTCAGCCAGGCCCTGGTGGAGAGCAGCACCGCGCGCGCCGCTCACTGACGGCCGGGCGCACCGCCACTCTCCCACGACCACGCCGGGCATTCGGCCCAGCGCGGGCACGGTCCCCTGCGGAGCGGGGCATCCGTAGGACAGGACGACTCCCACGGACGCCCGGAGCTGCGCATGGACACCACCACCTGGACAGCGCTCACCGTCGTCGCGGTCCTCGCGGCCGTCGTGCTCGGCGTCGCGCTGGTCCTGCTGCTCAGGCTGGTCCGCACGCGCCGCGACCTGCGCCGCGCCGGACTGCCGACCGGACCCCGCTGGGTCTTCTGGGGCGCGGTCCTGTACCTGGTGCTGCCGGCAGATCTGCTGCCCGATCCCGTCTATCTGGACGACATCGGCGTTCTGCTGCTCGCCCTCAGGTCGCTGCGCGCCGCCCTCCCCGCACGGGAACCAGGGCACGGCGACCGCGCGTTGTCCGACTGAAGGGCGGCGGGGCGCGTGGCCGCCGGCCCCACGACAGCGGCGCCAACTGGCGGGCGGCACCATGATCGAGCTGGTTCCCGGGGGCAATCTGCTCCTGCCGGACGGCCCCCTGGCACTCAGGGTGCCGGGGCCCTTCGACGTCTCCGCACTCGTCACGGACGCCGGCAAAACGGTGCGCGGCGACGCGGACTTCGTGTTCTACAACCAGCCCTCCGCGCCAGGGGTCCGCCTGCGCGGGGGCGAGCTCACCGTGCGTCCGCCCGCCCTGCGGGCCGGGGCGGAGCGGGTCACCGTGGTCGTCAGCCCCGCCGACCCCTCCGTGCGCCTTGCCGCCCTGCCCCCGCCGACACTGCACGTCCAGCAGGTGGGCGGCCGTGATGTCGCCCGCTTCACACCGCCGCGCCCGCAGCGGGAGACCGCGCTGCTGCTCGCCGAGCTGTACCGGCGGGGCACGGGCTGGAAGCTGCGGGCGCTGGGCCAGGGGTACGCGGAGGGCCTCGCGGGCGTGGCCCGGGACTTCGGGGTGGAGGTGGCGCAGGACGCGCCGGCGGTACCTTCGCCCGTCCCGCCCCGGCCGTCGCTCCCGCCGCCCGACGGCTTCCTGGCCCTCGTCAACTCCGCGCGCGCCGGGGCCGGCTCCCCGTCCGTGTCGCTCGACGCACGGCTCGCCACGGCGGCACACGCCCACGCCGCAGGCATGGCCGCGCGCGAGGCCCTCTCCGCCGAGAGCGCCGACGGCACCTCCGTGCACCAGCGGATCACCGCGGGCGGGTACGCGTATCTGGCGGTCGCCGAGCACCTGGTGTCCGGTCCGCGCACACCGGCCGACTTCGTGGCGTACTGCCTCTTTGACGGGCGGTCGCGCCGCACCCTGTGCGCACCGGAGTTCGTGCACACCGCGGTGGCGTACGTCCCCGGGCCCCGCTCCGGCACCATGTACTGGACGGCGCTGTGGGCCCGGCCGTTCACGCCGGCCGGACTGGCGCGTACATCCGACGAGGTGATCGCGCTGACCAACGCCGAGCGGGCCGCCGCCGGTCTGCCGCCGCTGGCCGCGGATCCCGTCCTCACGGCCGCCGCCCAGGCGCACTGCGACGACATGGTGGCCCGCGGGTTCTACGCGCACACCTCGCCCGACGGCCGCGAGCCCTGGGACCGTGCGGCCGCCGCGGGCTCCCGTCACCGCACGGTGGGGGAGAACATCGCCTGCGGCCAGCGCACCCCCGCCGAGGTCGTCCGCGGCTGGATGGACAGCCCCGGACACCGCGCCAACATCCTCAAGCCCGCGTTCACCCACCTGGGCGTCGGTTTCGCGGGCGGGGGCCGGGCCGGCACGTACTGGACCCAGTTGTTCGGCGGGTGACGGCACCGGGAGACCCGACGGTGTTCAACTCTTCGGTGAACACGGCTACATGTGTGGGTCGTCATCGCCCTTCCCGCGGATTGTGAGGCGTACGGTGCCGGACTTCTCCACCAGGACAGGGGCCGCGTTCGTCACGGGCGGCACCGGCGGCATCGGCGCGGCGGTCGTGCGTCTGCTCGCCGAGCGGGGCAGTGACGTGGCGTTCACCTACCGCGCCAACCGGGAGGCGGCGCGGGCCCTGTCGAGTGAGCTGGAGCGGTACGGGCGGCGCGTCCTCGCGCTCCCGCTGGACCTGGGTGACGAGTCCGCCACCGCACGCGCGGTGACCGAGGCCGCCCAGGCGCTCGGCGGAATCCACACACTGGTCCACGCGGCGGGCCCGCATGTGCCGATGGTGCATCTGAGCACCGTCTCGCCGGCGCGGTATCGCGCCCAACTCGACGCGGAGGCCGTGGCGTTCTTCAACCTGGTGCACGCCGCGCTGCCGCGGCTGCGGGACAGCCGGGGCAGCGTCGTCGCCGTCACCACCGTCGCCACCCGGCGCTTCCCGGTGCGCGACGGACTCTCCTCGGGCACGAAGGGCGCGGTCGAGGCGGTGGCACGGGCGCTGGCGGCCGAGGAGGGTCGCTACGGCGTGCGCGTGAACTGCGTCGCGCCCGGCATGCTCACGGACGGCATCGCGGCCCGGCTCACGGCGACCGGCGAACTCGACGAGGCGGCGCTGGCCGTCACCCGGCGCAACATTCCGCTGCGCCGCTTCGGCACCGCGACGGACATCGCGGAGGCCGTCGCCTTCCTGGCCTCGGACCGGGCCGGATTCATCACCGGGCAGGCCCTGGGGGTGGACGGGGGGTACAGCGTCTGAGGCGGCACCCCACCGATACAAGAATCCGCCCTAATATGGAACAAACTTCTCAAGTGTGATCGAGGGCACCGTGTCGGCCGACAGTATGGCCCTGACCTCGTATCCGTTCGGCACCGCGAGTCCCGGCGGGGCGCCCGAGCGCGACGACGCGCTGGTCCGTGCCGTCATCAGGGCCGTGGAGGTGACCGGTGCACACGCCGGAAGCGCGTTCCTGCTCTCCGACGACGGCCGCTCGCTCATCCTGAGCGCGGCGTGCGGGGCACCCCCCTCGCTGCTCGGCGGCTGGCTTCGGATCCCGGTGAACAGCGGCATTCCGGTGGCGGAGGCGTACCGCTCCGGGCGCATGGTCCACCTGGCCGACGCCGAGGAGACCATGCGGCGCTTCCCCCAGCTCTCGGTCGCGGTGCCCTACGCGTTCGGCAGCGCCACGGTGCCCGTGCGAGCGGGCGGCCGGGCCCTCGGATCGATGAGCGTGGTGTGGACGCCCAGGCCGGGCGGGGCGGGGCTGTCGAGAACACGGCGCCGGCAGCTGCACTCCACCGCCGACCGTCTGGGCGTCACCCTCGCCGCACTCGGCGCCCGCGGGGCGCTCGGCGAGAGGAAGACTCCGCTGGTGGTTCCGGTACCGTCCGCTCCGGTGATCCGGGTGGGCCTGTTCGACTGGAACCTGTACACCGGGACCCTGACGGCCGACGACGAGTTGTGCGCGATCTTCGGGGTCCCGCCCCGCGAGTTCGACGGACGGGCGGCCACCCTGGCTGCCCGGATCGAGCCCGCGGACCTTCCCGGTTTCCGCTCCGCCGTCCGCGCCGCGGTCGAGGAGGACCATGTGCTCGCGCACTGCCTGCGCGTCCGGGACGGCGGCGATCAGCGCACCGTCGAGCTGTGGGGCCGGCTGCCCGGCACCCGGGGCCCGCGGGCGGCGCCCCATCTGGTGGGCGCCGTGCTCGACTCCGGAAGCGGCCTGGCCGCCGTCGCGGCCATCGAACGGCTCACGGACGGCTTCTTCGCGCTGTCCCCGGACGGACGCGTCGCCTACGCCAACCACAGCCTGGAGGACCTGGCGCAGGTCCGCCAGGAGGAGCTGCTCGGCCGGTGCCCCTGGGACGTCCTGCCCTGGCTGGCCGATCCCGTCTACGAGGACCGTTTCCGGGCCGCCGTGGTCTCCCAGCGGCCGGTCTCCTTCCTGGTCCGCCGGCCGCCCGACGCATGGCTCCTCTTCTCCCTTCACCCGGGCGAGCAGGGCATGACGGGGTGGGTGGCCCCCATGCGGCAACCGGTGCCGGCCGGGACCGGGCCGGGGACGCCCGTCGCGGAGGAGGACCGGCCCGTCGCCCCGTCCCCTCCGCCCGCGGCCCCGCGGCTGGGTTCGCTCTACCGCGTGCTGCAGCTGGGCAGCGCCCTCACCAAGGCGGTCACCGCGCACGAGGTGTGCGATGCCGTCGCCGAGCAGATGCTCCCCGCCTTCGGCGGTCAGCGGCTGGCGATCTTCGTGGTGGAGGAGCGGCGCCTGCGCCTGCTCGCCCAGGACGGCTACCCGCAGGATGTCCTCGCCCGGTTCGACGGCACCCCGCTGCACGCCCGGCTTCCCGCGACGGACGTGCTGACGTCCGGGGCACCGCTGTTCGTCGAGTCGCGGCGGCAGCTCTTCGACAGGTATCCCGGGATCCCCGCGGGCGGCTCCGGGTCCTGGGTCTTCCTGCCGCTGATCGCCTCCAACCGCCCGGTCGGCACCTGCGTCCTCGGCTTCGACGGCGCCCGCCGGTTCCCCGACGAGGAGCGGGGAGCCCTCACCGCCCTGGGTGGCCTGATCGCCCAGGCCCTGGAGCGCGCCCGGCTCTACGACGCCGAATTCGCCCTCGCCCGCGGCCTGCAGAACGCGCTGCTGCCCCACCGGCTGCCCGCGCTGCCGGGCCTGCGCGTCACCGGGCGCTATCTTCCGGGCACCAGGGGCATGGACATCGGCGGCGACTGGTACGACGTCATCCCCACCGGGGAGGACGTCGCGCTGATCGTCGGGGACGTCGAGGGCCACAACGTCGCCGCCGCGGCCGCCATGGGCCAGCTGCGCAGCGCGGTACGGGCCTTCGTCACCGCCGGCCACCAACCGGGCGACGTGGTCGCCAGCACCAACCGGCTCCTCCTCGACCTCGACCCCGCCCTCCTCGCCAGCTGCTGCTACATCCGTCTCCACCCCCGCTCGGGGGTGGCCCGCACGGTCCGCGCGGGCCACTGCCCGCCCCTGCTGCGCCTGCCCGACGGCCGCGCCGAGGTCCTGGACGTGCCCGGCGGCCCGCTGCTCGGCGTCGCGGAGGCGGCCGACTACCCGGAGTCGGAGCTGCGTCTCGTGCCCGGCTCGGTCCTGGCCCTGTACACCGACGGGCTGGTCGAGACGCGCGACGCCGACATCGGCACCGGGATGGACCGGCTGCGGGTCTCGCTGGCCCACACGGGCGAGGAGCGCCTGGAGGACCTCGCGGACGCACTGCTGCGGGACGCCCGCCTCTCCCCCGACCGGGCGGACGACATCGCCCTCCTGCTCGCCGAGTACGTCGCGGCCCCGGCGTGAACGTCCTGCGCAACCGTCCGCGGCTGCGGCCCCGGTGTGGCCGCCGGCCCGTGCGCCGGTCGCGGTCCGGCGGCTGCGCGTGCCCTGCGACGCTCAGCCCTCCGTGCCGCCCTGGTGATTGGGGCGCCGGTGCGGAGGCTGCTCCGGTGCAGGCCGCGGGCTGACGGGCGGGATGCCGCGGCCGGCCGGCTTGTCGGGGTCGAGCGTGAGCGGTTCACCGTGATGGCGGATCGTCAGCGGCTCCCCGGCCACCACCGTGTACGTGGCCGCCGTGCGGCCGATGTCCACCCGCAGGCGGCGGCCCAGCAGTTCCAGCGTGAAGGCGAGGCGGCCCAGCCTCTCCGGCAGGCGCGGCGCGAACGCGATCTGCGCCCCGTGGTGGCGCAGACCGCCGAAGCCCGCGACGAGTGCCATCCACGTACCGGCGAGGGACGCGATGTGCAGGCCGTCACGGGTGTTGTGCTCCAGGTCCTCCAGGTCCATCAGCGCGGCATCGTGCAGATAGTCGTAGGCGAGCCCGAGATGGCCCGCCTCGGCCGCCAGAACCGCCTGGCAGCAGGCCGACAGGGACGAGTCCCGCACGGTGAGGGGCTCGTAGTAGGCGAAGTTGCGCGCCTTGTGCTCGGCGTCGAAGAAGGGGGCGCAGGTGTACATCGCCAGCACCAGGTCCGCCTGTTTGATCACCTGCTTGCGGTACAGGTCGAAGTACGGGAAGTGCAGCATGAGCGGGTACTGGTCGGGACGTGTCGCGGCGAAGTCCCAGCGCTGGTAGCGGGTGAATCCGGCGTGCTGTTCGTGCACGCCCAGTTCGTGGTTGTACGGGACGTGCATCGCCTCGGCGGCGTCGCGCCAGGCCGCGCTCTCCTCGTCGTCGACACCGAGTTCCTGCGCCCGGCGCGGATACCGCTCCACGGCGTCGGCGGCGGCCAGCAGGTTCGCGCGGGCCATCAGATTGGTGTAGGTGTTGTCGTCGGCGACCGCGCTGTACTCGTCCGGACCCGTCACCCCGTCGATGTGGAAGGCGCCGTGATGGTCGTGGTGACCGAGCGAGCGCCACAACCGGGCCGTCTCCACCAGCAGTTCGACGCCGGCGTCGCGTTCGAAGCGCGTGTCGCCGGTGGCGGCGGTGTAGCGGACGACGGCGTCGGCGATGCCGGCGTTCACATGGAACGCCGCGGTGCCGGCCGGCCAGTACGCCGACCCTTCCGAGCCCTCTATGGTCCGCCACGGGAACGCCGCCCCGCTCAGACCGAGTTGCACGGCCCGCTCCCGGGCGGCGGGCAGCGTGTTGTGCCGCCAGCGCAACGCCTCGGAGACCGCGCCGGGCGAGGTGTAGGTGAGCAGGGGCAGCACGAACATCTCGGTGTCCCAGAAGGCATGGCCGTCGTATCCGGAGCCGGTCAGTCCCTTGGCGGGAATCGCGCGCTGTTCGGCGCGTGCCCCGGCCTGCAGCACATGGAAGAGCGCGAAGCGGACCGCCTGCTGGATCTGTTCGTCGCCGTCCACCTCGACGTCCGCACGCGCCCAGAACGCGTCGAGGTAGGCCCGCTGCTCGGCGACCAGACCCGACCAGCCCACACTGCTCGCGGCCGCGAGCGCCGCGTCCACCTGGTCGCTGACGGCAGGCAGTGAGCGGGTGCCGGACCAGCCGTGGGAGACGAACTTCCGCACCCGCAGCCGCTCGCCCGGCGCCAGGACGGAGGCGACGGTGAGACGGGCGAGGTCGCCGGTCGCCTCACTCTCGGTCGTGGTCGGCTCGGGGCCCTCGACGACATGGTCGGCGGCGGCACCGACCCTGAGCCCGCTCCTGCGGGTGCGGTGCACCAACCGCAGCCGCCC
The DNA here is from genome assembly GCF_042678285.1 of Streptomyces caeni. Taxonomy (NCBI): domain Bacteria; kingdom Bacillati; phylum Actinomycetota; class Actinomycetes; order Kitasatosporales; family Streptomycetaceae; genus Streptomyces; species Streptomyces caeni. Next base: position 74,598 of record NZ_JBHUDX010000005.1, on the reverse strand, counting down.
GTTCTTCGCGAAGTGCTCCTCCGCCTCCAGAGGCGAGTCGAGGACGACGGCGGCGCGGGGATCGCCGTCCCGCGAGGGCAGTTGCTCGTTGGCCACCAGTTCCGACTGGACCACGACCCGGGCCGGCCCGCCGACGGCCTCGACCTCGTAGTCGACCGCGGCGATGGCGCGCTGGGTGAAGGAGACCAGGCGCGTCGAGCGCACACGGACGGTCGAACCCGCCGGAGAGGTCCACTCGCAGGTACGGGTGAGCAATCCGGCACGCAGATCGAGGACGCGTTCGTGGGAGCGGAGCCGGCCGTAGCGCAGATCGAAGGGTTCGTCGTCCACGAGCAGGCGGATGATCTTGCCGTTGGTGATGTTGATGATGGTCTGCCCGGACTCCGGATACCCGTATCCCGCCTCCGCGTAGGGCAGCGGATGGATCTCGTGGACGCCGCCCAGGTAGGAGCCCGGCAGCCCGTGCGGCTCCCCTTCATCGAGGTTGCCGCGCCAGCCGACGTGCCCGTTGGACAGCGCGAACACGGACTCGCTCTGCGGCAGGACGTCCAGGTGCAGTCCCCGCTCGCGCAGCGACCAGGGCTCGACCGCGTACGACGTGTGCCTGATCACGCCCACTCCCCCAGCTCCGCGAGATCGCGTACGACGATGTCGGCACCGTGGGCGCGCAGGGCGTCCGCCTGGCCGACGCGGTCGACGCCGACGACGTACCCGAAGTGGCCCGAGCGTCCCGCGTCCATCCCGGCGAGCGCGTCCTCGAAGACGGCTGCGGCCCGCGCCCGGACGCCGAGTTCGTGGGCCGCGGCCAGGAACGTGTCCGGGCGCGGTTTGCCCGGCAGATGCCGTTCGGCGGCGACGAGCCCGTCGACGCGCACGTCGAAGAGGTGCTCGGCGCCGATCGACCGCAGGATCTCGCGGCAGTTGGCGCTGGAGGAGACGACGGCCGTGCCCAGGCCAGCGGCGCGCACCGCCTCGATGTAGCGGACCGTGCCGTCGTACGCCTCGACGCCGCGGGTCCGGATCAGCTCCAGGAGCAGCTCGTTCTTGCGGTTGCCGACGCCGTGGACGGTCTCCCGGCCGGGCGGATCGCCGGGGGCGCCCTCGGGCAGACGGATGTCGCGGGAGGCGAGGAAGGTGCGCACGCCGTCGGCGCGGGGCCGCCCGTCGACGTACTCGTCGTAGTCGGTGATCTCGTCGAAGGGCCGGTAGGCGGGTCCCTCCCGGCGGCGCAGGAAGTCGTCGAACGTCCGCTTCCACGCGGCCGCGTGGACGACGGCGGTCTTGGTGATGACCCCGTCGAGGTCGAAGAGGCAGACCTGGATGCCGTCCGGCAGACCGAACTTCGTCATGGGTGACACTTTCCCCCAGTCCTCTCAGGACCGCCGCCCCCGCCTGCCGGGGTGCGCGCGGCCGAGCGCGTGCAGGTGTTCCAGGGCGTCGAGGACCACTGTACGGTCGTACCAGGCCAGCCATGCGCCTGCCTCGCCGCCGATGACGTCGAGCGCCTTCGACTGCGCCCGGGCCAACCCGCGCAGGGGGCGGTCCAGATGGGCGGAGACCACGCCCACGCACACGCCCGACGCACCGGTCAGCGGAACGCTGTGGCAGGCACGGCTGCCCGCCCGCAGGATGACTTCGCGGGCCGGTTCGGTGAAGACCGGATCGGTCTCCACCTCCTGGACGGTGACCTGGGTGACGTCGCGCGCGGCCAGCGCGCAGGAGGTGCCCTCCTCCCCGACGTGGCCGAAGTACTCGGTGAACTCCGGGCCGAGGCCGGTGTGCCTCTCCATCCGCAGGCCGCGCCGCGTGCGGTCGGCCGTCTGCACATTGCCCATGTCCGCGTCGACGACGGCGAGGGTCTGGCTGAGCACCGCGCCGAGCAGGGCGCCCCGGTCGCCGTGGCCGACGCGCCCGGCGCGGTCGAAGGTCAGCGGTGGTGGTGTGTGGCGCACCCGCCGCGGGAACCACAGGGGCTCCCGGGCGTCGGGGGCCGGCGAGGCCGTGAGAGCGCTCGCGAGGGTGTGCATCTTGACGTTGCACTGCTGGGAGGTGCGCCGGAGCAGGGCGAACGCGCTCTCGGCGTCCGGCAGTGCGTAGCGTTCCCGCAGCATGCCCTGTGTCTCGGAGATCAACGGGTGGGTGCGCATCCGGGCCCGCAGATGCCGTACCTCGGCCCGCAGCCGCTCCAACTCCGAGTCCTCACCCTGCTCCCGCGACCGCGACTCACTCATAGGACGCTGTGATCCCTCCCGTGCTCTCGTGCCGCGCCCGGTGCGCGACGTTGTTCCCTCAGCGCGCCTTCCCCACGCCGCCCCGCCTACACGGACGCCGTCGGCGGCCCTCTCGCCATCCGCCGCGGCCTCTGCTCCAATGGCGAGGACCCGGCCGGACCCCGGCGGGCCGATCACCCACCACCCTCGCAGCGAGCGGCGACCACGCATGACCTTCGACGACCTCCTGAAGCGGGCCGCGGCCCTGGTGCGCCCCGGCCACCGAGTGATCCTCGGCATCACCGGCAGCCCGGGAGCGGGCAAGACGACGCTCGCCGAGCAGGTGGTGCGGGCCCTCAACGGCGACGGGCCGGACTGGGCGGCGCACGTCCCGATGGACGGCTTCCACCTGGCCGACGCCGAACTGGAGCGCCTGGGCCGCCGGGACCGCAAGGGCGCGCCCGACACGTTCGACGCGGCCGGGTACGCGGCGCTGCTGCGGCGGCTGCGGGAGGAGGACACCGAGACCGTGTACGCGCCGGGCTTCGAGCGCGTGCTGGAACAGCCGCTCGCGGGGGCGGTCCCGGTGCCGCCGGCGGCCCGGCTGGTCGTGACGGAGGGCAACTACCTGCTGCTCGACCGGGGTGCCTGGGCGCGGGTGCGCCCGCACCTCGACGAGGTGTGGTTCTGCGAACTCGGCGAGGAGGAGCGCATCCGCCGGCTCGTCGCCCGCCACGAGGAGTTCGGCAAGGACCATGACGCCGCCGTGGCCTGGGTGCGGGGCACGGACCAGCGCAACGCGGACCTGATCGCGGCGACGCGGGACCGGGCGGACCTGGTGGTGCCGGCGACGGCGTTCCCACCGGCGGCGAGCGCCCCGTCCTAGGGGTGTTTCGAAAGTCCTGTGCGGTGCCCGCGGTGTCCGGTGCGTGCTCTCGGCGTGCCGGACGAAAGCCCTCGTACTGGACGTACCTGGGGTTTCGGCCGGTGCGGCGAGTGGGGGTGCCCCCTGCTCGAAGAGCCTGGGGGAGCGTGCCGGGCGCCGTGGGTGCTGTGCGGGACTTTCGAAACACCCCCTAGAGCGTGGTGCGGGACTCGAGGTCGCGGCGGGTGTCGTCGCCGTACACGCCCGTCTCGTCGCCTCGGATGCCGTACCAGAGCTGGAAGCGGGCGACGGCGGCCGCCAGCGTGGCGTCGTAGCGGCCGTCGGTGGGGCCGTGCTCGTACACGTTGGGGATGTGCAGCAGACGCTTTTGAAGCTCGGTCACCTCTGGGCCGCTGTCGCCCTCCCGGAGGGTGCCGGCGCCGTCGGGGTCGGTGTGCTGCCGCTGGGCGGGGACGCTCGCGGCGGACGGCCCGGGAGGCGGGGCGGCGGCGCGGTGTGCGTTGCCGCCGCCCCCCGCCCCGGGCAGGAGTAGCGCGGCGCCGAAGCCGATGAGGGCGGCCGCGGTCACCCCGACCGTGATCGCCGCGCGGCGCAGGGTGAGTCCGTCGTCCGCGGGCCGCCCGCGCCGGCCCGGGGCGTCGTGACGGCGGGGGCCGCGGGCGGGCGGAACGGGCGGCAGTTCCTCCGTCGCGTCCTCGGCGGTCGCCGGGGCCACATGCACCACGATCGGTTCGTAGACCGGATCGGGGGCACTCTCGCGCTCGCGCAGTTCCCTCACCAGCTCGGCCAGTGCCTCGGTACGGCGGCGGCGCAGGACATAGGTGGGTTCCAGTACCGGGCGCCGCACCGGCTGGTCCTGCTCGGGCGGTGTCGACACACTGCTCTCCTTCCGTGCCCGCGGTCTCCTGCCGTCCCCGGGGAGTGATACGTGGGGGCGTGCCACGCGGTTCACCGGGAGCCCCGGTCGTCATACGGTCCGGCGCCCGCGGCCGGACGGCGCGCACGGAGGCCGCGGCCGCTGATCGCGGCATGAGCCCGCGCGTCCCCGGCGGCCTCCGTACAATTTGAGGCCGAACGACCGGCCGGCCGCGGATGCCGGACGGTTCCGGGGAAGCGACCGAAGGAGAACCCGTGTCCGGCCAGCGATCCATCACCGAAGCCGAGAACCTCGCCGCGGCGAAGCTCGGCGGCATCCCGGTCCGGCGGGAGCGGATGGCGGCCGTCGCCAACATCTACCGGGCCGCGTCGGCCGTGCGTCAGCACCTGGAGAACTCCGTCCTGCGGGAGTCGGATCTGACCTGGACGGCGTTCGTCGTGCTGTGGGTGGTGTGGGTGTGGGGCGAGTCGGAGACCCGGCACGTGGCGGAGGAGGCGGGGATCTCCAAGGGGACGCTGACCGGGGTCGCGCGGACCCTGGAGTCCCGGGGCCTGGTGCGGCGCGCCGCCCACCCCTCCGACGGCAGGCTGGTCCTGCTCGGCCTCACCGACGAGGGTGAGGAGCTGATGCAGCGGGTGTTCCCCGCCTTCAACGACGAAGAGGCGTTCGTGACGGGGCAGTTGAGCGATGCCGAGTGCCGGTCGCTCGCGGAGGTGCTGCGGCGCGTGGTGCTGCAGGTCGAGGAGCGGGGCGAGGAGCGCCGTCGCGCCCTGCTGAACGGTGCTGAGCCGGCACCACGCCGCAGCGGACGCCGCCCCAAGGTGTGAACCGGCCGGCCTTCCCGTGCCCGGTGCCGGCCGGCCTTCCGGTGCCCGGCGCCGTGTCCGGTGCCCGGTGCCGGTGCCGGGCGGCCTAACGGCGTGTGCGCGCGGCGCGTACCAGGGCGTCGAACAGCCCCCGCTGGGCCGGATCCCGGTCCGCGGTGTCCTCCGGATGCCACTGCACGGCCGTGAACCAGCCCGGGGCGCCCGCAAGTTCGAGACCCTCGATCGTGCCGTCGGCGGCTGTGGCGGTGACGGCCAGTCCCGTTCCCGGGCTCTGCACCCGCTGGTGGTGGTAGCAGGACACCTCCGCCTTCTCCGCGCCCAGGGCCCGCTCCAGCAGCGTGCCGCGCGTGATCGACACCGGGTGCACGACATCGCGGTGCTCGTGCTCCGGACCGCCCATGTCCTGCTGAAGGGTGCCGCCCAGGCAGACGTTGACGACCTGGAGGCCCCTGCAGATCGCCAGCAGCGGCAGACCCGACTCCAGCGCCAGGCGGGCGACGCCGAGGTCGAAGGCGTCCTGGAGGTCGTCCACGTCGTAGACGGAGCCGTGGGTGGCGGTGGCGCCGTAGCGGTGCGGGGCGACATCACCGCCGCCGGGGAGCAGGACGCCGTCGAAGCGGGCGAGCCGGGTGGCGACGTCGGTGGCCGCGGGGTCGGCGGGGTGGATGGCCACGGGTTCCCCGCCGGCCCGCCACACGGCCTCGGCCAGGGCGCGGGCGGTGACCTCGGCGGCGTACCGCAGCGCGGAGGCGGTCACCGAGAAGCGGGCGGGGATCGCTATCAGGGGGCGCGTGGGGGTACGGGTCACAGCTGGATCCAGGTGGTCTTGAGTTCGGTGTACTTCTCCAGGGCGTGCGCGGACTTGTCGCGCCCGTTGCCCGACTGCTTCGTGCCGCCGAACGGCACGGTCAGATCGCCCTCCTCGTAGCAGTTGACCCATACGGTGCCGGCCTTCAGGGCGCGGGAGACGGTGTGGGCGGTGGACAGGTCGGAGGTCCACAGGCCGGCCGCCAGGCCGTACTCGGTGGCGTTGGCGAGGCGCACCGCCTCGTCGAGGTCGTCGAAGGTCAGCACGGACAGGACGGGGCCGAAGATCTCCTCACGGGCCAGCCGCATCGCCGGGTCCACCCGGTCGAAGACGGTGGGCTGCAGGAAGCTGCCGCCGGACTCGGCCCGGGCACGGGCGCCGCCGGTGCGCAGCCTGGCTCCCTCGTCGACGCCCGTGGCGACGTGGCCGAGGACGCGTGCGAGGTGGCCCTCGCGGGCCAGGGCGCCCATCTCGGTGGCCGGGTCCAGCGGGTCGCCCACGCGCAGCTGCCTGGCCCGGTCCACGACGGCGTCGGTGACCTGGTCGGCGACGGAGGAGTGCACCAGCAGGCGGGAGGGGGCGGTGCACATCTCGCCCTGGTTGAAGAAGATGCCCCAGGCGGCGGTTGCCGCGGCCTTCTGCAGATCCGGGGCGTCGGGAAGGATGATGTTGGGCGATTTGCCGCCCAGCTCCAGCCAGACCCGCTTGAGGTTGGAGTCGGCGGCGTAGCGCAGGAAGTGGCGGCCGACGGCGGTGGAGCCGGTGAAGGCGAGCACGTCGACGTCCGGGTGGAGGCCGAGGGCGCTGCCCGCGGTCGGGCCGTCGCCGGTGACGACGTTGAGCACACCGGGCGGCAGGCCCGCCTCCGTGCCGATGCGGCCGAGCAGCAGCGCGGACAGCGGCGACCACTCGGACGGTTTCAGGACCACGGTGCAACCGGCGGCGAGGGCCGGGGCCACCTTCCAGGACGCCAGGGTCAGCGGGAAGTTCCAGGGCACGACCGCGCCGACCACGCCCGCCGGCTCCCGGGCGACCAGCGCCAGGGAGTCCGGTGCGGTGTGCGGGGACTCGTCGGTGAGCTTGTCTGCCAGCTGCCCGTACCAGCGGAAGGTGGTGATGGCGGCGCGCAGTTCGATGGCGTAGGCGTCCGTGATGGGCTTGCCCATCTCCAGGCTGACGGTCAGCGCCAGTTCCTCACGTCGTTCTTCGAGCAGATCGGCGATCCGCAGCAGCACCCGGCCGCGGTCGGCGGGCGCCAGGCGCGGCCACGGCCCGGAGTCGAAGGCGCGGCGCGCGGCGGCGACGGCGAGGCCGACCTCGGCCCGCCCCGCGTCGGCGACCTCGGCGAGAACCTGGCCGTCGCGCGGTGAGACCACCGCGAACGAGGCCCCTCCCCCGGCCTCGCCGGTCCCGTCGATGTGGTGGTGCACGGGCGGGTCGAGGGCCTTGGCACGCGCCAGCAGTTCGTCATGGGTGACGTCTTGCACGGTGTTCCTCGTGTGGGGTTCGCAGGGAGGGGGCCGGCCCCGGTGGGAGCCGGCCCCCGTGGAGGTGTGGGTCAGCGGGCGGCGGCCCGGGCGTGGACCACCCGCGCCGCCCCGGCGCCCGCGAGCAGCACCGCGGGCACGCTGAGGGCGAGCCAGGTGGCCGTGCTCGCCTCGCCGCCGATCAGGGTGGTGAAGTTGGCGAGGATCAGCCAGATCGCGCCCGCGATGCCGAGGGCACCGAGGGCGGGTGCGATCACGGTGTTCCAGGGCCGGGTGTCCAGACGCTCGCGCCGGAAGAAGACGATGACGGAGGCGGAGGTCAGGAAGTACAGGAGCATGCAGGCGAGGACCCCGACACCACTGAACCAGGAGAAGAGCGTGAGGACCGGGTCCTTGCCCGTGGCCGCGAACGGCATGACGAGGAGGACCGCGATCGCGGTCTGCACGAGGCCCGCCGCCCAGGGGGAGTGCCGCCGGTTGAGCGACCGCAGCCCGCGGGGCAGCAGCCCTTCGCGGCTGAGGGAGAACAGGTAGCGGTTGGCGGAGTTGTGGAAGGCGAGGACGCCCGCGAAGAGGGAGGTGCCCAGCAGGACGGGCAGCACGTCGTTGACCCAGCCGCCGAACTGGGCGGCGATGGGCGCGAAGACGAAGACGGTGGAGTCGCCGCCGGCCAGCGCCCGGCCGGCCGCCCCCGTGACGCGGGAGGCCCCGTACGCGGAGACGAGCATCCAGGACGTGAAGGCGAAGAACCCGGTGACGACGACGACCGACAGATAGGTGGCCCGGGGGACGGTCCGGCGCGGGTCGCGGGCCTCCTCGCCGTAGATGGCGGTGGCCTCGAAGCCGAACATCGAGGCCACGGCGAACATCAGCGCCACACCCGGCGCGCCCTGGAGCACCGCGCTCGGCGAGAAGGTGCGGGCGACGCCGAGCCCCTCGGGTCCACCGCCCTTGACGAGGGTGACCACGGCGAAGGCGAGCAGGATGGTGAACTCCACGAGCACGAACACCGCGAGCACCTTGGCGCCGATCTCGATGCCGGCGGCGCCGAGCACCTGCACCACGGCCATGGTCACCAGGGCCCAGATCCACCAGGCCAGGTGCACGCCCGCGTAGTGGGCCACCAGGCCGCTCACGGTCGCGCCGTACAGTCCGTACATCGCGGCCTGGACGGCGCAGTAGGCCAGCAGGGCGACGGCCGCGCTGCCGCTGCCCGTGGTTCGCCCCAGGCCCTTGCCGATGTAGGCGTAGAAGGCGCCCGCGTCCACCACGTGCCGGCCCATGGCCACGAAGCCCACCGAGAACAGCAGGATCACCGCGCCCGTGACGGCGTACGCGGCGGGGGCGCCGGGGCCGTTGCCGAGGGCGACGGCGATGGGCACGGCGCCCGCGATGCCGGTGAGCGGCGCCTGGGCGGACAGGACGAAGAAGAGTATGCCCAGGACACCCAGGGCGTTGCGCTTGAGGGATCCCGCGGTGCGGGGGTCCTGTGCGGTCCGTGGTACTGCGCCGACCGTCTGACTGTCCACTCGGATCACCTGCTGAGGAGGAGGGAGGATTTCGTTAGGAGCCAAACGAGTTGCCCCATCGTGAGCTGGAACTATCCATCTGGCAAGGGGGTCGGGCGGCGGAATCCGCGGGATTCCGTATTTATTACGGAGCTGAGACCTGAATGACATCCGGTCCGCCCGCACGCCCTGCGCGACGCGGGCCCGCTTCCGCTCCTGCCATGCGAAAACCCCCGCCGCGCGGGCGGCGGGGCGGCGGCCCGGCGGATCAGTCGCCGGGCTCGGTAGCCCGTTCGCCCAGCCCCCGCAGCAGCGACCGCAGCTCGGTGAGCGCCGCCTCGGTGTCCTCCCGGGCGTCGATCCCGGTCAGGTGGTACAGGACGAGTCCGTCCAGCGCGGCGAAGACCAGCCGGCACAGGGCGGGACCGGCGCCCTGCGGGAGGATCCGGGACAGCTCGCGTTCGGTGGCGCCGAAGTACTCGTCGTACAGGGCGCGCACCTGCGCCAGCAGCTGCGGCCTGCGCCGCGCCTCGAGCAGCAGCTCGTACTGGAACGCCTGGCTGTCCGGGTCGCTGTCGACCATGTGGGACAGCCCGGTGGCGAAGTCCTCCGGGCGGCCGGTGCCGGGTTCGATCAGACTGCTGCTCAGGCTGGTGCGCACGGAGTACGCCAGCGCCTCCTCGATCAGCGCGTCGCGCGAGCCGAAGTGGTGCACGACCAGCCCGTGTGTGACGCCCGCCTCCTCGGCGACGGCCCGGTAGGTCAGATGGCGCAGCCCGCGCCGCCCCACGACCCGCACGGCCGCCTTGAGCAGCGCCTCACGCCCCTCCCCGTACCCCAGCCGCCTGCGGCCCCGGGGGCCGGGACGCGGGGTCTCGGTGGATTCCGTCATGCCGGCGACCCTACCCGGCGCCCGTCCGGCGGCGCAGGGCGCCGGTGCACACCGCCCCACGGGGCGCCTCAGCGCCGCGGGGCGCCTCAGCGCCGCGGCGGGCGGATTCCGCGGAACTCCCAGTCGCCGCCGAGCGCCGTGGACACAACCTCCTCCGACTCGGTGGGCTGGGCCCCGACATCGGCGCGGACGGGTACCGGACCGGTGACGATGCGGTTGCTGAGCCGGCCCAGGCCCTCGACCTCGACCTCGACCACGTCACCCGGACGGACGGGGCGGGAGTTGGCCGGGGTGCCGGAGAGGAGGACGTCGCCGGGGTACAGGGTGATGGTGCGGGCGATGTCGGCGACGAGGTAGTGCATGTCCCACTGCATCTCGTCGGTGGAACCGTCCTGGACGACCTCGCCGTTGACGTACGTCCGCAGCCGCTTGCCGTGGAAGTCCCAGCCGGTGACCAGACCGGGGCCGAGCGGGCAGAGGGTGTCGGAGCCCTTCACCCGGAGCATGGAGCCGGCGTCGGTGTCGCGGAAGTCGTGCAGGCCGTAGTCGTTGGCGACGGTGTAGCCCGCGATGTGATCCCCCGCCTCGTCGGGGGAGATGGTGCGCGCGGTCCTGCCGATGACGATGGCTACCTCGCCCTCGTAGTTGAGCCACTTGCAGCCCTCGGGGCGGACTACCGCGCCCCGGTGGGAGTTCAGTGACGAGACCGGCTTGTGGAAGTACGTGGGGGTGTCGGGCAGGTCGATCCCGAACTCCTCCACCCGGCTGCGGTGGTTGAGGTGGACGGCGATCACCTTGGAGGGGACGACCGGAGGCAGGTGCCGGGCCTCCTCGGCCCTGACACGGCGGCCGTCACCGGCGACGAGTTCGTCGCCCTCGGCGGTGACCTGGACGACCGCCCCGTCGAGGAGGATGCGGCGGTACTCGGGCATGTCAGGCTCCCTGGGGGCGGTGGGCGGATACGGGCAGACCGGTGCCGGTCCAGCCGCCGGCCGGGCGGTCGAACCAGAGGTGGACCTGGCCGGTGCCGATGGAGTTCTCGTACTCGCCGTACTGGCGGGCCGTCGCGACGCAGGAGTGGCCGCCGAGGGCGCCCGCCATCATCAGGTAGTGGAAGAAGCGGGCCTCCGGCTTGAACTTCGAGAACTCGTCCATGGTGTCGAGGACTTTGTCGTGGCGGCCCTCCTTGAACCAGGCGATGCGCTCGTAGTCGGCCTCACGGGCCTCGGGCGTGAAGATGTGGACCGGGTCGCTGGCCTCGTGGTCGCGCAGTTCTCGCAGCGGCCAGAAGGTGTGCGACAGCGCGCCGGAGGCGATGAGGATCACCCGCCGTCCCGGGACGGCGGCGATCCCGTCCGCGAGGGCGCGGCCGAGGCGGAGATGGTCCTCCGTGTCGCCGGTCTGGCACACGCCGATGGTCACCCACCGCTTGCCGGGCAGGCCCTCGCCGAGGAACTTCCACAGGTTGATGGTGGCGTAGTACACCGGCAGGTACTCGTCGTCGATGGCAGTGATGTACGTGCCGTGCCGGTCGGCGAACGAGGCGATGCTGTGGGCCAGTTCGGGATCGCCGGGGTACTCGTACGGCATGCGGCACATGCCGCGCGGCAGCTCCTCGGAGGTGAACAGGCCCGCACGCCGGTGCTGCGCCGTGACGACGAACTCGACGGTGGTCGCCCAGTGCGAGTCCAGGACGACGACGGTGTCGTAGTCGTCGCGTTCGAAGACGTCCCTGCGCAGCTGCCTCAGGCCGGTGACGAGGGTGATCTCCTTGCCTTCGTTCAGTTCCAGGCGGGTCTGCTCGGGCAGCACGATGGTGGGGACGTGCGCCAGCAGGCCCGCCCCGACGATCTCACCCATGGTCCTTCCATCCCTTCGGGGCGGTGACGGTGTTCTTCAGGTCGCAGTAGAAGTCGAAGCTCCAGGTGCCGCCCTCGCGGCCGACGCCGGAGTGCCGGGAGCCGCCGAAGGGCGCCCGGAGGTCGCGGACGAAGAAGCAGTTGACCCAGACGGTGCCCGCGACCAGCTGTGCGCCGACGCGTTCGGCCCGCTCGCGGTCGCCGGTGACGACGGTGGCGGCGAGGCCGAAGCGGGTGTCGTCGGCGAGGCGGACGGCTTCGTCCTCGGTGGCGAAGGTCTGCAATGTCAGGACGGGACCGAAGACCTCCTCCTGGACGATCTCGGAGTCCTGCGCCACGCCGGTGAGCAGGGTCGGCTCGTAGTACAGCCCGTCCCTGCGGCGGCCTCCGACGACCGCCCGCGCCCCCGCCGCGACCGCCCGCCGCACGAAGCCGTCGATCTTCTCCAGCTGGCGGGGGTGGATGACGGGCCCGATGTCGGTGGCCTCGTCGCGCGGATCGCCCTGCGTCAGCCGCGCCGCCCGCTGCGTGAAACGGCGCGTGAACTCCTCGGCGACCGGCTCCTCGACCAGGATGCGGGTGGCGGCCAGGCACACCTGCCCCGCGTTGTCGTACTGCTCCACGGCGAGGTCGGCGGCGAGGTCCAGGTCGGCGTCGGCGAACACCAACAGGGGCGACTTGCCGCCGAGTTCGAGGCTGAGGGGGGTGAGGTTGGCGGCCGCCGACGCGGCGATGCGCCGGGCGGTCGGCACCGATCCGGTGAAGCTGATCCGGCGCACGTCCGGGTGCGCGACGAGGGCGCTGCCCGCTTCGGCGCCGTAGCCCTGCACGACGTTGAGCACGCCGGCGGGCAGGCCGGCCTCGGCGGCGATGTCGGCCAGCAGCGAGGCGGTCAGCGGGGACCACTCGGCGGGCTTGAGGATCACCGTGTTCCCGGCGGCCAGGGCCGGGGCGACCTTCCAGGTGGCCAGCATCAGCGGGGCGTTCCACGGCGTGATCAGCACACAGGGGCCTGCCGGGTCCCAGCTCACATGATTGGTGTGGCCGCGCGTCTCGAAGTCGTCGTGGTCCAGCGTCAGCAGCCGGTCGGCGAAGAACCGGAAGTTGTGGGCGACGCGGGGCATCACGCCCCGGCGGTGTGAGCGCAGCAGTGCGCCGTTGTCGGTCGTCTCGACGATCGCCAGCTCTTCCAGGCGCTTGTCGACGCCGTCGGCGACGGCGTGCAGGAGGCGGGCGCGTTCGGCGCGGGGCGTGGCGGCCCAGCCGGGGAAGGCCGCCTTCGAGGCGGCCACGG
>NZ_JBHUDX010000005.1:54327-61942 GCF_042678285.1 Streptomyces caeni | reverse complement strand
GGCGCCCCCCGCCTCCGTCGCGGTGCCCCGGGAGATCTCCCCGAGGACGCTTCCGTCGATCGGCGAGACATCGGTGAAGGTCTCGCCGGAGGCGACGCGCTCACCGCCGATCCAGTGCCGTGTGTCGACGGTGACTCCGGCGACGGTGAGGGTGTGGTCGGTCATGTCCGGTCTCCAACTTCTTCGGTTCGGTGTCACTCGGCGCCGGACGTACCGGACTCCAGCAGCCGCCCGCCGTCCCAGACCACGCCGACCCGGCGGTAGTACGCGGCGATCGGCTCGCGGATCTCCAGGCGGGCCAGTTCCTCGGTAGGCGCCTCGAACAGCTCCAGTTCGGCGTCGCCGCGCCAGGCCTGTCCCGCCTCGAAGAAGGCGGCGCCGGACTCGATCAACTCGTCCAGAGCCGGTCCCCCGCCCTTTTCGACGGAGGGCAGCCAGCGGTGGTGTGCCATGGGGTGGCCGTTGACGAAGCCGTTCGTCTCCGACGGCTCGCGCAGGGTGACCACCGCCTGGGCTAGGCGCCGGTCGGCGGCGGCGAGGGTCGCACCGAAGCGGGCACCCGCCTCGATACGCGGCGCGGGCCCGTACGGATGGGGGCGGGTCTGGTGGATCGAGCCCAGCTTCTTCGGGTAGCCCTGGTGCAGCCCCCGGGCGATAGCGAAGTCCTTGTCGACCCAGATGAACACGCAGCGGGAGTAGGTACGGCCCCGGTACGTACAGCGGACGACGACGAACGCCTCCTTGTACTGGGAGCGCACCGGGTCCAGCAGTTCCTCCCCCGAGGCGCCGCAGGACTGCCAGTCGGCCCAGATCAGGGCCACGGCGCCGGGGTCCTCCTCGGCGGGCTCCAGCGGAGCGGGCAGCAGTTCGCGTACCCGGTCGGGGTCGGTGCGGTACTCGACGGTCAGCAGGTCGCCGGAGTAACGCCAGGGCGGGGAGGGGATCAGCGACGAGGCGCCGGTGACCGTCTTGGGGGTGAAGAAACCACGGACGGTGGTCATGGCGGGATGTCCTTAGGCGGTGAGGGCGGAGTGCTGGAGCAGCTGGGCGCGATAGCGGGCCGCGGCAAACACGGCGGACCGGCCGCCGAGGGCCACGACGCCGACCAGCCGGCCGGCACGGTGGTAACCGACGACGACGTCCCCGTCCGGGGCTCCGTCCAGGACCCGCGTGTCGTCCCGGCCGAGCGCGGGCGCGCCGAAGGACTGGAGGCGGAAGTCGTGCTGGTCGCTCCAGAACGCGGGCAGCGGCGTGAACGGCGCCACGCCGGCGTCGGCGCCGGTGAGACGGGCGACGAGCACCTTCGCGGCGTGCCTGGCACTGTCCGTCGGTATGCACCAGTGCTCGACACGGCGCGGCACCTCGTCGTACCGGGCGTTGGGGAACCGGGCGACGTCGCCCACGGCGACCACGTCGGGGCGTCCGCCGGCCCGCAGCTGGTCGTCGGTGAGGACGCCGTCGCTCAGATCGAGCCCGTTGCCCTCCAGCCACTCGGTGTTGGCGGCCGAGCCGACCGATTCCACCACCACGTCGGCGGGCAGCACGCGCCCGTCGGCGAGGACGACGCCCGTGACCCGCTCCCCGCCCCGGAAGGCGGACACGCCCGTGCCGAGCGCGAAGCGCACCCCGCGCTCCTCGTGCCGCTTGAGCAGCGCACGGGCGAGGAGTTGGCCGAGGGGGCCCACCATCGGCAGCGGCAGCGGATCGACGACGGTCACCTCGGCCGCCCCGAGGCCGACCGCGGTGGCGGCGACCTCGCAGCCGATGAAACCGCCGCCCACCACGACCACCCGCGCGCCCGGCCGGGTCAGCTCCGTGCGCAGGCCCTGGGCGTCCTCGATCGTGCGGACCGTGTGCCGGCCGGCCAGCGGTCCCGGGCAGCGCAGCCGCCTGGGCCGCATGCCGGTGGCGATGACGAGGCCGCGGTACGGGAGGGTCTCGCCGTCGTCGAGGCGGACGGTCCGCTCGGCGAGGCGGGCCGCGACGGCCTTCCTGCCGAGGCGCCACTCCACGTCGGCCACGCTCGCGCGGGGCCGGAAGGCCAGGGACGCGAAGGGCGCCTTTCCGGCCAGGACCTCCTTGGAGAGCGGGGGCCGGTTGTACGGCATGTGGGGCTCGTCGCCGACGACCGTGATCGCCCCGGTCCACCCGGCGGAGCGCAGGTGTTCGGCGGCTCGCAGGCCCGCCATGGAGGCGCCGGCCACCAGGATGCGCGGGCTCATGCTCAGCCCTCGATCCGGATGGCCTGCAGCGGGCAGACGTCGGCCGCCTCCTCGAGGGCGTCGCGCAGCGCGTCGTCGGGCTCGCCGACGTAGGCCAGGCGGCCGGTGCCGTCGAACCGGAAGACGTCGGGTGCCGCGAAGACGCATTGGCCGTGGTCCTGGCACTTGTTCATGTCGACGACGACCTTCATGGCCGTTCCTCCTGGGAGTGAGGGCGCCGGAGCGGGGAGAGGGGAGGGAAGAAAGAGGGGCCCGGCTGCGGGCCGGGCCCCGGCCACAGGGGTGCGGACCGGATGGCCGCACCCCCGACTCGTTTGGCTTCAAACAACATAGGAAGCCACCGCACCCGGGTCAATAGCTATCCGGATGGATAATTTTTTCGGTCGTACTCTTGCGGGAAAGCCCCCGCGTTCCTACCGTTTGGCGTCAAACGACTACGCCGCGGCTTCCCGTCCCGCCCCGCATCCGACGCCCGCCCCTGCCCGGGCCCGCGAGGCCGCCGGGCGTCGTCGCCCCCTCATCCCCCGCTCGAGGAGACATCGGTGAGCGCACCCGACACCCCATCCGTCCGCCGGCATCTGAACCGGCTCGCCGCCGAGGGCATCGACGTGGTCCGGGTGACCTACCCCGACCTCCTCGGCACCGACCGCGCCCGTGACGTCCTGCTGGACCACCTGCCGGCGGCCTGCGAGCACGGACTCGCCTTCTGCCGGGCCGTCTACCACACCACCCCGCGCGGCGGCGTGGTGCCGGTGACGGGCGGCCTGGACGCGGGCCTGCCCGACATCGCCGTCCGGCCGGACCTGGACACGCTCGTGGCACTGCCGTGGGAGCCCGGGGTCGCCGCCTGTCTGGGCGACGTCACGGACCCGGCCACCGGGCGGCCCGCCCCGGAGTCGCCCCGCGACCTGCTGCGCGGGGTACTCGCCCGGTGCGCCGAGCACGGACTGCTGCCGGTGGCCGGCCCGGAGCTGGAGTACTTCCTGTGCGAACCGGCACCCGACGCGCCGCAGGGCTGGCGCCGCTACAGCGACCATCCGGGCAACGTCTACACCTCCGGGCTGCGCGCCGACCCCGACAACCACCTGCTGCGCGTCCTGCGGCCGCTGCGCGATCTCGGCGTAGGCGTCAGCAGCGGCAACCACGAGTTCGACAGCGCCCAGTTCGAGATCAACCTCACCCACTCCGACGCCATGGCCGCCGCCGACCGGTCCTTCCGGTTCAAGGCGGCCGTCAAGGAACTGGCGCGGAAGGAGGGCAGGCTCGCCACCTTCATGGCGAAGCCCTTCAACGACGCCGGCGGCTCCGGCTTCCACCTCCATCTGTCCTGCCGGGACCACGAGGGCCACAACCTCTTCGACGACTCCGCGGGCGCCTACGGCCTGTCCGCCACCGCGCGCCACGCCATCGCCGGCGTCCTCACCCACGCCCCGGCGCTCACGGCCCTGGCGAACCCGACCGTCAACTCCTTCAAGCGCTTCGGGCCCGACACCCTGGCGCCCTGGCTGATCGACTGGGGCCTGGACAACCGCAGCGCCATGGTCCGCATACCGCCCGAGCGCGGTGCCGGAACACGCCTGGAACTGCGGCTCGGCGACGCCAGCGCCAACCCCTACCTGCTGATCGCGGGCGCCTGCGCGGCGGCGCTCCTCGGCGTGCTGGCGGGCGAGGAACCGCCGGCCCCGCTGGAGGGCTACGGCTACGACACCGCCCGGTCCGCCATGCTGCCCACGAGCCTGTCCGCGGCGCTCGACGCGCTGGAGGCGGACACCGCCCTCACCGACATTCTCGGCAAGGGCTTCACCACTTCCTTCCTTTCCTACAAGCGGGACGAAGCCGAGCGTTACGGACGGCACGTCACCGACTGGGAGTTCACCGAGTACGCCTACCACCTGTGATGTTCAGGAGCCATCCATGACCGACACGCTCGCCGACGTCCGCGAACCCATGCCCCTGGAGGACGTCGACCTCTCCGACCTCGACAACTTCACCGACGGTGTCACGCCCTACCGGATGTTCCACACCCTGCGCCACCAGGACGCGGTGCACTGGCAGCCGGAGGATGCGCCCAACTCCGGTTTCTGGGCGGTGACCCGGCACGAGGACATCGCCCGGGTCGACCGTGACGCGGAGACCTTCACCTCCAGCAGGTTCGTCAACCTCGAAGAGGTCGACGACGACCAGATCGCGAAGCGCGCCTCGATCCTGGAACTGGACGGCGTCCGCCACCGCGCGCTGCGCAGCCTGATCCAGCGTCAGTTCGGCGCCGGCGTCGTCAACAGCTACACCGACTTCCTGCGCGGCCTGACGGCGAAGACCCTGGACGCCGCGCTGGCGAAGGGCCGCTTCGACTTCGTCAAGGAGGTCTCCGCCGACTTCCCCATCAATGTGCTGGCCCGTCTCCTCGACGTACCGCCGGAGGACAACCTGAGGCTGATCGAGTGGGGCAACAGGATCATCGGCAACACCGACCCCGACTACGCTGACGTGCTCCTGCACAGCGAGGAGAGCGAGAAGTACCGCGACCTGCCCTTCCGCTCCCCCGCCGCGCTGGAGGTCTTCGCCTACGGGCGGGAGCTGGCCCGGCAGCGGCGCGGCGGCGACGGCACCGACCTGGTGTCCCGGCTCGTCAACCAGACGCCGCGCGACGGAGTCCCGCTCTCGCCGCGGGACTTCGACAACTACTTCCTGCTGCTGGTGGTGGCCGGCAACGAAACCACCCGCCACACCATCTCCCACTCCATGCTGGCCCTGATCCAGCACCCCGATCAGCTCGCCCGCCTGCGGGAGGATCCCTCCCTCATCCCCGGCGCCGTCGAGGAGTTCCTGCGCTGGGCCTCACCCGTCTACCACTTCCGCCGCACCGCCACCCGTGACGTCGAACTCGCCGGCAAGCGGATCAAGGAGGGCGACAAGGTCGTGATGTGGTACGCGTCCGGGAACCGCGACGAGGAGGTCTTCGGCAACCCGTACGACTTCGACGTCACCCGGCGGAACAACGACCACGTGACCTTCGGCAAGGGCAGCCCCCATCTGTGCCTGGGCAATCTGCTCGCCCGCACCGAGATCCGGATCATGTTCGAGGAACTGATCCCGCGCCTGTCCGGCATCCGCCTCACGGGCGAGGTCGCGCGGGTCCGGTCCAACTTCGTCAACGGCATCAAGCGCCTGCCGGTGGAGGTCACGCTCGCCTGAGCGTCACCTCGCGCACCTCCCGAGGGCGGTGGTCACGGCCCCGGGGCGCCCGCCGCGGCCGTGGCCGTGGGGCGCGCACGCGACCGGGCTGCCCTCACTCCCCCGTCGGCAGCGGTTTCCCCGTCGGGCGCAGCGTGCGGCTGCGTCCCCGGAACTCGGCGATCACCTGGTCGCCGCGCAGGACACGGACGTCGTAGATGCCGCTGCGGCCGAACGTCGCGCGTTCCCGGGCCGTGGCCATGAGCACGTCGCCCTCGTGAGCGGGTGCGACGAAGTCGATGTCGGCCGCGGCGGCGACCGTCACGGGGCCGTGGCCGTTGCAGGCGCAGGCGAACGCGGTGTCCGCGAGCAGGAAGAGATAGCCGCCGTGGGCGATCCCGTGGCCGTTGACCATGTCCGGTGTCACGGTCATCCGCAGCACCGCGGATCCCGGCGCGTGCTCCAGCAGTTCGATGCCGAGCCCTCGGGACGCGTGGTCCCGCGCGAACATGGTCTCCGCCGCGGACGGCACGGACTCCTGCGCACGGCTCATCGCGCGTCACCACCCCAGTCACACCAGCCACCGAACGAATATTCGGTCAGCAGCATACCCCTTGCCCGGGCGCCGGCGCGGAGGTGGAGCCCCCTGCCGGCGCCGGGCGCGCGGAGGGGACCGTCAGGACAGCCGGCCGCCGTAGTCGGGCAGCTTGAAGGTCCGCTCGGCGTGACCGCCGACCAGGTCGGAGTCGTTGTTGCCGACGTTCGCGATGATCGTGTAGCCGCGCGCCTCGATCTCCGCGCGCTTGCCCGTCTTGTACTCGCTGACCTTGTCGAACAGATCCGGCAGGTCACGCACGTACAGGCCGTCGACCGGATAGCCGACGGTCTTGAGGTTCCACTTGGTCTCGGCCTCGATGATGCCGGGGCGCGCGGTGACGAAGAAGACGGCGACACCGCGGGACTTGGCGTACTGCGCCAGCTGCAGGGACGGCTGCACGGCCGGGGTGGGCAGTGCGTACCACGGGTGGAAGTCCGTCTCCAGCGCGGTGTTGTCGATGTCGAAGACGATCGCGAGTTGCTGCCCGGCTGCGTTCGCGGTGCGCTGCTCGACGTAGGGCCGCGCCTGGTCGATGACCGCCTTCACGTCCGCCTGCCAGGTGGCGTAGTCGACCCCGGACGCCTGTACCGCGGCCACGCTCGCGGTGGTCGCGGCCGGAGCCGCGGAGGCGGTCTGCGCGGCGGTGAACGTGCCACCGATCCCCAGCGCCACGACCGCCGAGACCGCGCCGATCCGGCGCCCCACACCACGTCCTGTCATACCCGTCCCTTCTCCCGTGCGAAAGCGGCAGGGGCGTCGCACCCCCGCCGCACTGGACATGCTCATGCCTAAGAATGGACGACGGACCACGGAAGGGTTACCGATTGGTAGATAGTTACTCGCCGGTACGCGCGAATGGCCGGGTCTCCATCCCCGCAGCGGTGCGAGGAACCGCCGCGCGAAGAGATACGCGTCCCCTGGCCGGCGCGCCGAGACATGGCGGCCGTCCTCGGCCACGAACGCGTGCCTGTCGTCCTCGGCGGTGCCGCGCCGGGTGAGAGTTCCCGCGGCCCGCGTTCGAACAGCGCGTCCGGGTCGGTGAGCGCCGAGCGCACCTCGTCCTCCACGTAGGCCGGACAGGTGCGGCAGCAGCGGCCGAGGCGCCAGGCCGTGGCGAGGTACGCGGTGCGTTCCATGCACTTCGGCAGACAGGTCGTCCTGTGCCCGGCGAGCACGCTGCAGCCGGTGCCGGCGTCGCGGGTCCGGGCGAGAACCAGCACGCCGTGGCAGATCGCGCCGACCGACCGCTCCAGCCCCCAGAACCGCGCGACCTGCCGTTGCAGCGCCGCGGACCCCAGGTACTGGCGCATCCCGGGCGCGTGCCCGCCCGGCAGGAGCAACCCGTCGAACCCCGTCACGTCCGGGGAGTCCCAGGACACCGTGGCCGAGAATTCCGGTGCAGCCGTGAGCTGTTCGTAGTACCGCCGCGGTTCGGGCTCGGCGCCGAGCCGCCCGAACAGCACGCCCGTCAGCAGTCGGGGATCGGCGGCGGGACGGGTTCCGGCCCGCTCGGTGGCGAACGGGATCCGACGGCGAGAACCTCACCGGCGGGAACACCGACGTCTTCGCCCACGCCGGCGTGCGTCTGCCCGTCACGTCGGCGGCCGCCTGTGTCCCGGGG
>NZ_JBHUDX010000005.1:26117-54274 GCF_042678285.1 Streptomyces caeni | reverse complement strand
TCCGCGAGCGGATCCGGTCCCCCGCGGAGGAGCACAAGGCGACCCATCTGCTGTGGGAGAAACACCGGTCGGTGCTGGAGTGGCTGCTCGGCGCCGCCGCCCACTGTACGGGCACGCCCATGTGCTGCTCGTCGAGAAGGCGTTCTTCGTCGTCGACCGGGTGGTGGACCTGCTGCTCGGCGACCCGGTGCCGGCCCTCGTCCTGCACCGCCGGGGCCCGGCCGTGTCGAGTCCGAGCAGTGGCGGGACTTTCCGGAGGCGGACAACGGGCTGATGCGCGTGCGCAGCGACGGCGAACCGGGGGCTGCCGTGGAGGCGTTCTTCGACGCGGTCGACGCGATGCTCCCGGCGGCCCCGCGCGACGCGGTGGGAGAGATCCTCACCCGGCTGGGCCGGGCACGGGACCGGGCCAGCCGGGAGGGGATCCCCGGGGACGCGGCGGACGTGCCCGCGCTCAATCCGCTGGTCCCGGCTATCGTGCGCACCGCGGCGCACTGGAGCGCGGGCGGTGACCGCGTCCTTCTGGTCCACGACGAGCAGAACCTGCTCACCGCAGGCGCATCGCCCGGATCGAGGAGACGGCCGGGCTCGCCGGGCTCCGGCTCGTCGACTCGCGCCTCCCCCTCGGGCGCAGTTCGCCGGCTGCCTGGCCGAAACCGCGCGCGGGATTGCCTCGGACCAGCCGAACGGCCGCCGCAACCGGGTGCTCACCGCGCTGCTGCGGCCCTGCGTCGAGGGGGACTCCGCGTGGGGCGACGAGCGCAGCGGCACGGCGCTGCGCGGCCCCGCGCCGGCACCGACCGCATGACGTCCACGGCACGCCGGTGAACACCCCGGCGCGGACGCACGTATGGAGGAAGGGCGCTCGACGACCGGAGCGTCCCGCGGTGGTGACGCCGTGCTGTTCGGGGTTCGGGAGCCATGGATGAGGCATGCACGACGACGGATCGTCCGGCGGGGAGCGCGGATCGCGGCCCTCGGCGGGGTGCTCCTGGGTGGTCTGATGGTCACTCAGGCCCTGGCGAGCGAACCGTCCGGCGCGCAGACTCCCGACGGTACGTCCGCCCAGGCCGCCTCCCGTACGGGTTCCGCGCTCGTGTCGCAGCTCGGGACCTCGCGCACGGCGGGCAGTTGGGTCGCGTCCGACGGGAAACCGGTCGTCGCCGTGACCGACGAGGCCGCGGCCGCCCAGGTGACGGCGGCCGGGGCCCGGCCCAAGATGGTCCGTCACAGCATGGAGCAACTCAAGTCGGCTACGAAGAGCCTGGGTTCGGCCCCCCGGGTGACCGGTACCGCCTGGGCCGTGGACTACCGGACCAACCAGGTGGTGGTCGAGGGCGACAGCACCGTTTCCGCCTCCGACTGGTCCCGCATGACGGAACTCGGCGACGGGATCGGCGACTTCGTCCGGATGGAGCGGGTCCAGGGCAGATTCACGACCCGGGTGAACGGCGCCCAGCCGATCTTCTCGACGGGCGGCCGCTGCTCGGCGGGCTTCAACGTGACCGACGGCACGAGCGAGTTCATCCTCACCGCCGGACACTGCGGGCCCGGCGGCTCGCTGTGGTTCTCCGACAACACGGGCCGCACGCAGATCGGCCGCACGGTCACCTCGGAGTTCCCCGGCGACGGCGACTTCTCGCTCATCCGGTACGAGAACGGGCAGGCGAGCACCAGGGAGAACGTCGTCGCCATCGGCGGCGGGCGCGGGGTGCGCATCACGGCGGTCGGAGACCCGGTGGTCGGGCAGAGGGTCTTCCGCAGCGGCAGCACCAGCGGTCTGCACGATGGCGAGGTCACCGCGCTCGACGCGACGGTCAACTACCCCGAGGGGGCGGTCACCGGCCTCGTCCAGACCACGGTGTGCGCCGAACCGGGCGACAGCGGAGGCCCGTTGTTCTCCGAGGGCATCGCGCTCGGGGTGACCTCGGGCGGCAGCGGCAACTGCCGGACGGGCGGTACGACGTTCTTCCAGCCGGCGACGAAGGCGATGTCCGCGCTCGGGGTGCGGCTGACGGGGCAGCCGCCGGCGGCTGCCGGCGCGCCCGCCGCGACATCCGCGGCCGGCTCCCCGTCCGCCCCGGCGTCGCAGGGTGCGGCCATCGCACCCGGGTCGGCGGCCCCGGGGTCGGCCGCTCCCGGCGCCGTACAGCAGGTCGGCACCGCCGGCGCCTCCGGCGGCCTCCTGTCACGGCTCGGCGACCCGCGGAACATCGGACCCGGCCTGCTGGTCATCGCCGGCAGCCTCGTCGCCCTGGCGGCCACCCGGTACATCCGCACGGAGCAGGAACGCAACGCCTACCGCCGTGCCTACTCCGCCACATGGGGCTGATCGGGGATCAGGCCGCCTTCGTGGAACGCGGGGAGGCAGCCGCCCATTCCATGACGAGCCGCTGGTAATCGCGCCGCTGCTCCATGCTCAGCGTCCCGCCGCTGCGGAACCACAGGGCCCGGATCTCCTCGTTGACCTCGTCCGCGGAGCGTTCCGCTGCGGGCTCGGGAGTGGTGGACATACCGTGAAGCATACGCAGCATGCCGTGAAGACGATGTGATGAATCGGGTGCCATCCGGTATCACGGACCGTGAAGCTGATCACTCCGCGCCGGTCGCGGATCACAGGAAAGGGCCGGCCTCCCGCATCCGTCGAGCCGCATCGCGGGGCGCGGCCGTGCCCCGACCGGGATGCGGTGATCACACTGTTGCGCACTCCGGTCGCCCGGTCCGGCCGTTGACGGGACGACCGGACCGCACGCGCCTCAGGTGCCGGGCTTGCGGCCGTACACGAACACGTCGTCGCCGGTCTTCAACAGCGACCAGTACTTCTTGGCGGCGGTCTTGGTCATGTTGACGCAGCCGTGCGAACCCGGCGGATTCCACATGCCGACCCCCACCGAGTGGAACGCCTGGCCGCCGTCGAAGAACTGACTGTAGGGCATGGGCACGTTGTAGATGGTCGACACATGATCGATGTCCCGCCAGTAGATCCTCTTCAGGCCGGTGCGGGTCTCGTACCCGTCACGGCCGGTGCGGACCGGTACGGGGCCGTAGACGAGTCGCTCCCCGTCCTGGATCCAGCTCAGCTGCAGCGTGAGGTTGACACAGGCGATCCGCCCCTTGTTGACGGGGCACGCGCCGCCCTTGTTCGGGTTCGTCCCGACGGCCTTCTGCTTGTTCATCAGGTCCATGACCCCCCAGGTCACGGGGCCCGCGTAGCCGATGGCCGGGGTGATGCCGTGCTTGCCCTGGAAGGCCCGGATCGCCTCGCAGTCGGCGGCGGACTGTTTGCCGTCGGCCGGCCGGCCGAGGAACTTCTCGACCTTCTTCTGGTACGGCCCGACCTGCGTGGTGCAGCTCGCGGCACCCGCGGGCGCGGCGCCGAGCGCGAGCGTGAGCGGTGTCACGAGTGCGGTGACCCCGAGTGCGACGGCTCCCCGTCTACGTATGTCCCCCATGGCGGACCTTTCGTCTCCGGTACGGGCTCCTGTGCCGGATGCTCACCGTACGCGGCACTTGTCCCGCCAGGTAGACCAACCTCGGCGCCAGGGGGTTGCAAGCCCGTCCGCACCGGGCCAAAACGTGATATTCCACCCTGGCCGGCCGGCAGGGACGTACGGTGCGACGCGGTCGCGGTCAGGGCTCGGTGGCCGGGATGCGGTCAGGGCTCGGTGGCCGGGATGTGGACCACGATGCGGGCACCGGGCCCGTTGTCCTCGATGCGGACATGGCCATGGTGGGCGGCGACGACGTCATGGACGATCGCCAGCCCCAGACCGCTTCCGCCGGTGTCCCGGGCCCGCGCCCCGTCGAGGCGGGTGAAGCGGTCGAAGACACGGCGCCGGTCGGCCGGCGGGATGCCGGGACCGTCGTCGGCGACCGTCAGGCACGCGGTGCGGTCACGGACCCGCAGGCTCACCTGGATCCGGGCGACCGCGTACCGGATGGCGTTGTCCAGCAGATTGCGCACGACGCGGGCCAGCGCGTCCGCGTCCCCGTGCACACGGGCCGCGCCGACGGCGTGCTGGTCGATTTCGAGGCAGGTGTGCCGACGGGCGCTGCGGACCTCCTGGAAGACGATCTCATCCAGGTCCACGGGGCGCCTGCGCAGCCGGGGCCGGGCGTCGAGGCGGGCCAGGCGGACGAGCCCGTCGACGAGCGTGGACAGCCGCTCGCTCTCCTCGAGGAGCGCGGGACCGCGTGTGCTCCAGTCCGCGGCCCCGGGATGCCGGACCGCCACCTCCAGCTGGGTGTGCAGGCTGCTGAGGGGGCTGCGCAGTTCGTGTGCCGCGTCAGCGATGAACTGCCGCTGCCGCTGCGCCGAGACATCCAGCCGGGCGAGCAGGTCGTTGAGCGTCCGGGCCAGCCGCCCCAGGGCGTCGTCGGCCGGCGGTACGTCCAGACGGCGGCCCAGGTCGTAGATGGTGATCTCGGCGGCCTGGGCGCGCATGGCCTCCACGGGCCGCAGGGCCCGGCCGGTCAGCAGCCAGACGGCTCCGGTGAGCAGGGCGACGGCCGTCGGCACGGCGACGGTGAGACCCAGGGTGAGTTCCGACAGGTTGTGATCCACGTCCGCGGTGGGGACGGCGACGTACACCGTCAAGGGGTCGCCGGGCTTGCCGGCGGTGACGCCCACCGCACGCCAGGTGCCCGCCTCGTCCAGGGGCAGCCCGTGCACGGTGTGGGCCCGGGTCGTCGCGGAGGAGGCGGGGGCGAAGGAGAACAGCGCGGGCTCGCCCGCCAGGTTCGCCGAGCTGGACCGCACGGCCCGGTCGGCGCCCACGACCTGGACGGCGCTGTCGCCGCTGTCGGAGGCCGGCAGGGTGCGGGCCAGGCCGCCGCTGTCGAGGCTCGCCGCGATGACCTGGGCCCGCTGCAGCGCGGTCTGGTCGAGCGCGCCGACCAGACTGGAGCGCAGCCAGCCGGCCAGCAGGGACGCCGCACCCACCAGTGCCAGCGCGATCATCAGCGCGGCCGCGGCGGTCAGCCGCAGCCGCAGGGAACGCCTGGCCCACCACGCGGGTACGGGGATGCGCACGGCGTCACCTCCCGCTGCCGCGCAGCCGGTAGCCGGCGCCGCGGACCGTCTCGATCGTCCGGCGACCGAAGGGGGCGTCGATCTTGCGCCGCAGATAGCCGACGTAGACCTCGACGATGTTGGTGTCGCCGTCGAAGTTCTCCTCCCAGACGTGGTCGAGGATGTCCGTCTTGCTGATGACCTCGTCGGAGTGCCGGAGCAGGTACTCCAGAAGAGTGAATTCGCGGGCGGTCAGGGAGATCTCCTGCCCCGCGCGGTGGCAGCGGCGGCAAGCCGGGTCCAGGGCGAGGTCGCCGGCCTCGAGCACCGCGGGCCGGGCGGGCGCGCCGCGGCGCAGCAGAGCGCGCAGATGGGCCACGAGCACCACATAGGAGAAGGGCTTGCTCAGATAGTCGTCGGCGCCGAGGTCGAGAGCGTCCGCCTCGTCGTACTCGCCGTCCTTCGCGGTGAGGATGAGCACGGGCGCCCACACGTCGGCCGCCCGCATGCGCTTCAGCACCTCGTATCCGGACATGCCGGGCAGCATCAGGTCCAGCACGATCGCGTCGTGCGGTTCATTGGCGGCACGCCACAGCCCGTCGACGCCGTCATTGGCGACATCGGCGACGAAGCCCTCCTCGGCGAGCCCCTGGGCAATCGCCTCGGCGAGCCCCCGTTCGTCCTCGATCACCAGCACTCGCATGGTCGTCCTCTTGATCCACCCTACGGAGACCCGGCCCGGACCGCGCGTCGAGCACACTCGGTGACGGTCGCGGCGCGGACCGCGAACGAGGCGGCCACCTCTCTCAGCCTCCTCTCAGCGACCCTGCCGCAGGCTGAGGTCAACGGGATGAAAGAGGGCTTCCGCGCCCGTCAGACGAAGGAGAGACGCAATGACGATCGTCCGACGCAGGGTCGCACTGATCGCCGGCACGATGCTGCTGGCCGGCGCGGCGAGCAGCGGTGTCGCGATGGCGAGCACTCCCTCGGTCGCGCCCACCTCGGTTCAGACCAACAACGGCCACGGGGACCACGACCGCGGGTACTACCGGGACTACCGGTGCTGGGACTGGCGCAACGACCACGGTTACCGGCACCACGGCCGGAACTGCTACGTCTACCGCTACGACGGCCGCGGGCACTTCCGGGACGGCTTCCGCGACCACGGCTACTACCGCGACTTCCGCGGCCACGGATACTTCAACAACTACAACTTCGGCTACCGGGACCACGGTGGCTACTTCAACGGCGACCGCGGCGGCTACTTCGGCGACCGCGGCGGCTACTTCAACGGAGGTTACCGCGGGCGGTGACGGCGCCGTGTGACCAGCCGTCGTGTGCCGGTTCGTGCCCCCGGGCGCGAACCGGCACCGTCGTGTCCCCGGGACGGCCGTCCCCTCACGTCGGTCATGACAGGGAGCGGTGCTCAGCGCTCCAGGAAGTCGAAGAGCTCCTCCCACCGGCGGGTGATCACATCGGGGGCGAAGCGCTGCACGTTCTCCCGCGCCCGCTCCCCCATCGTGTCGCGCAGGTTCTCGTCGGACATCAACCGGACGAGCAGCCGGGCGAGTTCCGTGGTGTTGCCGTGCCGGGCCAGCAGACCGTCCTCGCCGTCCCTGACGATCTCGCGCACGCCGGGGGAGCAGTCGAACGCGGCACACGGCACGCCGCAGGCCATCGCCTCCAGGAGGACGAGCGGGAAACCCTCCCCGCGCGAGGACTGGACGAACACGGACGCCCGCCTGAGCGCACCGATCACGTCGTCGGTCTGTCCCGCCCACTCCACCGAGCCGTCCAGGCCGAGTTCCGTGCACCGCTGCCGCAGTTCGGCCTCGTAGTCGCCGGCGCCGTAGATGCGCAGGATCCAGCCGGGCTGCCGCGGTGCCGCCTCCGCCCAGACGTCCAGCAGCAGATCCACGCCCTTCGCATGGCTGAGCCGTCCGATGCTGACGACCGCCTTCTCCGTGCGTGGTGAGGGCGCCCCGGGCGTCACCGGCAGCGGATTCGGCAGGAAACCGACGTTGTTGAGACCCGCGCCCACCCAGCCGTCGGCGTCCTCCTGGGTCAGCAGCAGCAACCGGTCCACGTCCTTGTAGTACCGGAGCACCCGCTCGAAGCGCGACGAGCGGCGGGATGCCTCGAAGGACTCGTGGCTCATACCGATGACCGGGTGCCCGGCGGTGTCCGCGAGCACCACCCACTCCATCGCCCACACCTGGGTCACGATGATCACGGCACCGGGCCCCGCGGCACGGAACGCCCGGGACAGGCGCTCCGCGGCCCGCCGCATGTCCGCCTCCTGCCGGCGGACGGCCGGATCGAACCGGCCCAGCGGGACGCGCGGCCGACGACGGCCCGGGGGCCGCCGGTCGTACAGGGTCAGCGTCTCGAACCGCGGGTTCTCGCCGAGGTCCATGGGCACTTCCGGCGGGGCGATGCCGATGATCGTGACCCGGTGGCCGCGCCCGGCCAGCAGCCGGGCCATCTGCTCCTGCCAGCGGCCCACGCCCCCGAGTTCGTTGACCTCGTTGGCGACGAAGAAGATCTCACGCTGGGTCATCGAGTCCCTCCCGCCGGGCCGAAGAAGCGGTCCACGATGCGAGCCGCCGCGTCCCCGCGGTCGTACTCGCCGTACTTGTCCACGAACTCCTTGAGCCGCGCCTCGTACTGGGTGCCGACGGCCCCCAGGTCGGACAGCGCGGCGAAGAGTTCGTCCTCGGTGCGCGCGACCGGGCCCGGGGCCTCCTCGAGGAGGTCGAAGTACGTCCCGCGCATGTCCTCGGAGTACTCCTGCCAGTCGTAGGCGTAGAACACGAGCGGCCGTCGCAGCAGCGCATAGTCGAACATCACGGACGAGTAGTCGGTGACCAGGGCGTCGGACAGCAGCAGGAGCGGAGTGATGTCCGGTTCGTCCGTCACATCGATCACGCGGCCCGCCACCGACGGCGGGAGACTGACCCGGTTGAGGTAGTGGGAACGGACCAGCAGCGTGAGCCGGTCCCCGAACACGTCGGCGAAGCGCTCCACGTCGAAGGGGAACGCAAAGTCCCGTACGCCTCCGTCGGGCCGGGCGCGGAACGTGGGCGCGTACAGCACCACGCGGCGGTCCTGACGGATGCCGAGGCGCTCGGCGAGCCGTCGCAGGGCCGGCTCCGGCGCCTGGGGGTCCCTGGCCGCCCGTACCAGGGCGTCGTTGCGGGGATAACCCGTGCGCAGCAGCTTCTCCTCGGGAATGCGGTAGGCCCGGGCGAGGGTGCGGACGTCGTGCTCACTGCGCACCACGAAGTGGTCGAAGCGGTCCAGCGCCCGCTGGTAGGAACGCTGTTCCTGCTCGGACATCACCCGATGGGCGGGCTCGTCGAAGCCCATCCTCTTCAACGCCGAGCCGTGCCACGTCTGGATGTAGGTGGTCTCCGGGCGTTTGGCCAGCTTGAGGGGGAAGCCCTGGTTGTCGATCCAGAACTCGGCCTGGGCCAGCGCCCTCAGATAGCGCCAGGACCACCGGCGGACGAGTTCGACGTCCTGCGGGAAGCCCTCGGGCCGGGCGCCCGCGTACGCCCAGACGGCGGTGACGGGCAGCCGACGGCGCCGCATCTCCTCGTAGAGGGCCCGCGGGCTGTCGCTGTACTGCTTGCCGAGGTGGCTCTCGAAGACGACGGTGCCCTTGCGGACGGGGAGCACCTTCAGCATGCGGTGGTAGCCCTGGACCTTGCGCCGGCCGGAGGCCAGTTCCCTGCGCACGGCCCGCAGCGCACGGTAGGCGCCCTTGACGCTCCTGGCCGCGGAGCCGTGCAGATTGCGGTCCACGACGGCCCGCCCGCGCCGGGCCGCCGGGCCCTGCTGCGTGAGCCGGAAGGCCAGATGTCCCTTGGCGGAGACCTGCGGTTGGAGCCGGTCCGCCACGAACCGGCTGAGCCGGGGGCGTACGGGCACGGACGCGGCGTTCTCCAGGTCGACGCGGCCGGCCGTGATCCGTGTCGTGGTCCCCTTCCCGTCCGCCGTCAGGTGCAGCCGGACGTCCCACACCTCGTCGACGACGCCCAGGGGCCTCAGCCCGCCCGACAGCGGGACGGCGGCCTGCCAGGCGATGGTGTCGCCCTCGTGACGCACCGTCCGCACCGGGAACCGGAAGGTCTGCAGGCTGCGTCGGCGGGCCCGGAACTCCAGCTCGGCGGTGAGGCTCGCGTCCTCGGGGACGGTGTGCAGCGGGTTGACCACCGAGCCTTCGAGCACCACCAGGTCTCCCCGGACGGCGTATCCGGTGAGCAGGTTGCGCAGGAACATCCGCTCCAGGGGTCTGCCGTGGTAGCCGAGGCCGGTGACGTCCATGATGTCGCGCGCCTTCGGGTCGTCCAGGTGCTGCTCGCACCAGTAGACGCGGCCGTCGCGTTCGGCGAGCGGTGCCGAGACCTTGTCCCGGTTGATCAGGGTGTCGATGGCGGGCATCAGGTTGTCCCAGTCCTCCCGCAGCAGCAGGTAGGCGCAGATGGCGTGCACCCGGTCCAGCCGGTCGTACGCCGCTTCCGGGAAGTCCTGGACGTAGCCGCGGGCCAGCTCCGCGAACCGGTGCCGGTAGTCGTCGTCGAGGAACGGCAGGTCGCGCAGGTACAGGACGAGATCGTGCTTGAGGAACTTGATGTCCTTGTGCAGCTTCAGCCCATCGAGGGCGCGTCGCTCCAGCACGGCGTCGATACGGCGGTGGATCTCCAGCCGGTCGCTGAAGTTGTTGATCTCGTGGCGCCGGTTGCTGATCGACTTGGCCGTGGTCTTCTGGACCACGTTCCAGAAGTACACCGTGTTGGGGATCAGGGTGATCCGCCCTGCCGCGAGGTAGGCCCGCGCCGAGAACAGCAGGTCCTCGTAGTGGATGCCCCGCGGGAAGGTCAGGTCGTTCTCGACCAGGAAGTCGCGCCGGTAGCACTTGTTGGTCGAGAGGGTGTCGAAGACGAAGAGGTCCGGCAGTTCGGCGATCGACTCGACGGTGCGCGTGCTCCGGTACAGCCAGGGGTACCAGGGGGTCCGCTTGTCGTGTCTGCTGTCGGTGTACACCCGGACACACAGTCCCGAGACCAGATCGGCGCCGGTGCGGTCGGCCGCCTCCAGCATGTTGCGGCACGCGTTGGGCTCGAGGGTGTCGTCGCTGTCCAGGAACATGACGTAGCGTCCGCGTGCCACGGCCACACCCCGGTTGCGGGGCTCTCCGCAACCGCCGCTGTTCTCGGGCAGCCGGATGGCCCGCACACGGCCCGGGTGGGCGGCGGCGAGCGACCGCGCCACGTCGTAGGACCCGTCCATCGAGCAGTCGTCGGCGATGACCACTTCCACGCCACGCAACGTCTGGTCGAGCACGGAGCGTACGGCCACCGGGAGGCGCCGGGCATCGTTGTAGACGATGACGACGACGCTGATGTCCGGCTCCGCCCCGCCTGACTCGGGGATATCGATCGACACGGCCACCTCTCGTCTCGGATTCCGACTCTCCGGACGACCGCCCCGTCACCGCCGCGGCTGTGCGGCGCCCGCGGGGGCATCCCGCGGACCGGGTGCGCCCGGGTTCAGCACGGGACCAGGACCCCTACGTCGATCGGGGTTCGGGCCGCGCCCGCAGCCGCGGCCGGGGCGGTGCGCCCGTCCGCCCTTCCACGCTACGTGACGGCACAGGGGCCAGGGCCACGCACGACACGCGCCCGGCGTGCGCCGGCCACGGTACGGGGACGGCGGTGCGAGGGCGGGGACGACGGGCGCCGAGCATCCCCGCGGCGTCCGTCCCCGGCCCGCCGGCCGGTACCCGGAGGGTGCTTCCGCCGATGTCAGCATGGGCACCGGGCCCCGGGGGCCACCGAGAGCCACGACGTGTCGGCCGCCCCTCCCCGCACCGGGCCGACGGGGCCGGTACGGTCTTCCGCGCAACCGTGCAGGGCGTGGCTCCGTGCGACACCCGGCGGATTCCGGTGGGCGGTTCTTACCAAGATCATGCGCATGCCGGGCAACGGGATGCCCACGGGCTCCCTCTTCGCGGCCGGGGGAAGACGCGCCGATGCCCGGCCCCCGTGCAGAGCCGACGGTCGCGCCGCCCGGCGCGCCACCGGCGGCGGTGACGTGCGCGCCGGCCCTACGACGCCTCCCGCGTTGCCCCGCGCTGACGCACCTTCTGCCGGAACCCCGTGTTCACGGCGAGCAGGCCGCCGTCGACGCACAGCGTGGTGCCCGTGATCCACGCCGCGTCCCGGGAAGCGAGGAACGCGACGGCCGCCGCGATGTCCTCCGGTTCACCGACCCGGCCCAGCGGGTACAGCTCGCTCACCGCGGCGAGGTCGGCGTCGCGGCCCCGCCATGCGGAGGTGCGGACCGTGCCCGGCGCCACGAGGTTGACGCGGACCCCGCGCGCGGCCGCGTGCCCGGCCAGGGTCCGGGTAAGGGACATGAGGCCCGCCTTGGCGGCGCTGTAGGCATGGTTGCCGAAGTCCTGGATGCCGTTCACCGAGCCGATGTTGACGATGGCGCCGCGGCCGGAGGCCACGAGCCGCGGGAGGGCCGCCCGGCTGCAGCGGTACGCCCCGGTCAGGGTGAGATCGATGTCCCGGGCCCACACATCGTCGGACTCGTCCTCGAAGAGCGGCGCGTCCGGGGTACAGCCGTACGCGTTGTTGACGAGCACGTCCAGCGCCCCGAAGGCGTCCACCGCGCGGGCCACGGCCGCCTCCACGGACGCGCCGTCCGAGACGTCGCACCCGAACGCCTCGGCCGGCGCGCCCAGTTCCCGTATCGCACGCGCGGTCTTCTCGGCCTGCGCCCCGTCCACGTCGGTGACGAGGACGCGGGCGCCCTCCTCGGCCAGCCGCCGGGCGGTGGCGGCGCCGATGCCGCGCGCCGCGCCCGTGACCAGAACTCCGTACCCTTCGAAACGCCTCGTGTGATCCATGCCGTCGACGCTACTGCGCCTCGTGCGGCAGGGTGTCAGGCTCCGGTGCCCGCGCCGAAGACCGTCAGGAACACCGAGGAGGAGTTGCCCGACACGGGCACCGCTCCGCCCTCCCAGGTCACCTTCAAGGATGACCTCTCGTCCGGCGGGGTGATGAGGATGGCGGTGGGCGAGGCCGTCCTGGCGCCGCTGACCTCCGGGTTGGAGAAGGTCAGGCCCGCCCAGGCGCTCTGGCCCGGCGCCAGCGTGACCTTCGTGCGGGTGCCGGAACTGCGCCGGGGGTCCGGC
This sequence comes from Streptomyces caeni, assembly GCF_042678285.1. Classification (NCBI taxonomy): domain Bacteria; kingdom Bacillati; phylum Actinomycetota; class Actinomycetes; order Kitasatosporales; family Streptomycetaceae; genus Streptomyces; species Streptomyces caeni. The sequence goes on along the minus strand of NZ_JBHUDX010000005.1, from coordinate 42,053 downwards.
CCCAGCTGCTTGCCGGAGGCGTCGACGAAGGCGGCACCCGGGTAGCCGGTGATCGTGCAGGTGTGGGCGGAGCGGTTGGTCAGGACGAGGGGGAAGTTCTCCTGCCCGGCCCCCGGGTTGTTGGCGCCGACGGTGGCGCGCAGGTCGGAGGTGTGGCATCGGGCGCGCGTGCCGCCGCTCCCGGTGGCGGCCGCGGAGGACGTGGTGGTGGAGCCGCCCGAGGCTGTGGGGGTGGCGGACGTGCCGGCCGTGCCCGTCGTCGCGGTGCCGTCGCCGGTCGTGGGCTCGCCCGGGGGCCGGGCCGTCCCGGGCGGCTTCTCGGGGCCGCCCGAGGCACCGTGGTCGCCGCCGCAGGCGGTGAGCAGGCTCAGTGCGGCGACGGCGCCCAGGGCCGGCATCATGCGCCGCGCCGTCAGGAAGAAAGCAGCGCCGCCGGGTTCCGGGCCCGCCGCGCCTCGCCGGAAGATCACCATGTTCATACTCCTCGCAACTCGCCGCCCGCGCCGGGCCCCTTCGAACGGTGGCACAGGGCCCTCGTCCCGGTCCGGCGCGTGTCGGGCGGAAACGGTCCGCGCGTTCGTCCCTGCCGCGCCTTCCCTCTTCTTTCCCCGTGCCTTCCCTCTTCCTTCCCCGTTCCGGGCGCGACGCGTTCCCCGTTTCGGGGGACACCCCGGCCGGGGCCGGCCAATTCCGTGCGGGGCGGCCCCGGCTCCCGGTGCGCTCGGGGTCGGTACGGACGCGTCGTACCGACCATGGGATCCGTACCGCCCCGGAGCGTCTCGGCGGGGTGTCAGTGGCCGCTGACAGCGTGCGGCGTGTACGGCTCCTGAAGCGTCTGGATCTCCTTGTCGGTGAGGTCGATGTCGAGCGCGGCGACCGCGTCGTCGATGTGGTGAGGCTTGGTGACTCCGACGATGGGCGCGGCCACGGTGCCCTGCCGCAGCAGCCAGGCGAGCGCGACTCGGGCCCGCGCGACGCCCCGTTCGGCGGCGACCGCGGCCAGGGCGTCGACGACGGCCCGGTCGGTCTCCCGGTAGAGCCGCCTGCCGAATTCGTCGGTACGGCTGCGCTCACTGGTGTCGTCCCAGTCCCGGGTGAGCCGCCCGCGGGCGAGCGGGCTCCAGGGCAGGACGCCGACGCCCTGGTCCGCGCACAGCGGCAGCATCTCGCGCTCCTCCTCGCGGTAGAGGAGGTTGTAGTGGTTCTGCATGGACACGAACTGCGTCCAGCCGCCGAGCCGGGCCGTGTACTGGGCCTTGGAGAACTGCCAGGCATACATCGAACTCGCCCCGATGTAGCGGGCCTTGCCCGCCTTGACCACGTCGTGCAGGGCCTCCATCGTCTCCTCGACCGGAGTGAGGGGGTCCCAGCGGTGGATCTGGTACAGGTCGACGTAGTCGGTGCCGAGGCGGCGCAGGCTGTGGTCGATCTCCGTCATGATCGCCTTGCGGGACAGGCCGCCGCCGTTGGGCCCGGGCCGCGTCCTGCCGTGCACCTTCGTCGCCAGCACGATCTCGTCGCGGCTGGCGTCCGCCGCGAGCACCCTGCCGACGATCTCCTCGCTCGTGCCGTCCGAGTAGACGTTGGCGGTGTCGAAGAAGTTGATGCCGGCGTCGAGCGCCCGGCGGATCAGCGGGCGGGACGCCTCCTCGTCGAGGCTCCAGGTGTGCGTGCCGCGGTCGGGGAGGCCGAAACTCATGCAGCCCAGGCAGATCCGGGACACGTCAAGACCCGTCGGACCGAGCTTCACGTACTCCATGGGACTCCTGCTTTCACTCGGGGGTGGGGCCGGGTGCCGGCCGCCCGGACCTGACCGCTCACGGTCCGCGCGGTGACGCCGTGGGCCCCCGACGAGGTGATCCCTGCCCACCTCGGGTGCCGCGCTACCCGAAGACCGGAGTCTTGCGGGCGCCGGTCAGCGATACCCGGTCGCGTCCGCCGGCCTGCCCGTGTCCTGTACCTCGACGAGATAGCGCCAGGCGTCGGGGCGGCTGCCGTCGCGGTCCGTGAAGCCGTACACCCGGGCGAGCTGCCCGCTGGAGAGGGAGGTGCCGTTCCAGCGGGCGACGTCGGGGTCGGCGGCCAGCGCGGCGACGGCCCGGCCGACGTAGAAGGGACTCTCGGAGATGCAGAAGTGCGGTACGCGGTCCAGGGCGTCGCGCCAGTTCTCCTCCCCCACTCCGAACAGGTCGAGCATCAGCTCCGAGGGCAGCCAGCCGGGGGTGAGGGCGACCGCGGTGGCGCCGCGCGGGCCCAGCTCGTGGCCGAGGGCGAACGCCATCCGCAGCACGGCCGCCTTCGCCAGGTCGTAGAAGAAGGAGACCCGGTAGGTGTCACGGTTGTACTCGGCCGTTCCGTCGGTCATCTCGACGACCAGGCCGCCGGGGCGGCGCAGCAGCAGGGGCAGCGCGCAGTGGCTGGTGACGGCGTGGGTGTCGACGGCGAGCCGCAGCAGGCGCAGTCCGTCGTCCAGGTCGTGCTCCCACACGGGGCGGTCCCACTCGAACAGCTTCTCGGCGCCCCAGATGTCGTTCACCAGGATGTCGAGGCGCCCCTGCTCGTCCGCGATGCGGTCCACGAGGGCGCGTACCTCGGCGGGGACCAGGTGGTCGGTGGGTACGGCGATACCGCGCCCGCCGGCCGCGGTCACCAGCTCGGCGGTGTCCTCGATGGTCTCGGGCCGGTCGTACTCCGAGCGCCGCTCGCGCGTGCTGCGCCCGGTCGCGTACACCGTGGCTCCGGCCGCGCCCAGTTCCACGGCGATCCCCCGGCCGGCTCCCCGTGTCGCCCCGGCGACCAGTGCGACCTTGCCCTTCAGTGACCTCGGCATGTCCGACCTCCGCGTTCGTGGCACCGTCTGTGCCGACGATCTCGCGGAAGCCGGACGTCCTCTGTCGCCTTTTCGCCTCCGGTGGGCAGGCGCGCCGTCGGGTCAGTGGCCTCGCGCGATCCACTCGTCGAGGTGCGGTGCCTCGGCGCCGATGGTCGTGGTCTCACCATGGCCCGTGCGGACCACCGTCTCGGGCGGGAGGGTCAGCAGCCGGTCACGGATCGAGGCGATGATCGTCGGGAAGTGGGAGTACGAGCGTCCGGTCGCCCCCGGGCCGCCGTGGAAGAGGGTGTCGCCCGTGAAGACCGTGCCCAGGCCCGGGTCGTGGAGGCAGACCGCCCCGAAGGAGTGGCCCGGGGTGTGCAGGACGGTCAGATCCGTGCCGGCCGTCTCGATGACCTGGCCGTCCTCCAGCCAGTTGTCGGGCAGGCGGTCGGGGTGAGTCTGCTTCCACAGCGACAGGTCGTCGGGATGGAGCCAGATCGTCGCGCCGGTCCGGTCGGCGAGGGCGGGCGCGGCGTCGATGTGGTCGTTGTGGGCGTGGGTGCACACGATGGCGCGCAGCCGCCGCTCGCCGACGGCCTCGGCGATCGCGTCGGGATCGTGGGCGGCGTCGATGACGATGGCCTCGTGGTCGTCGCCGACGATCCACACATTGTTGTCGACGTCCCAGGTGCCGCCGTCCAGGGAGAAGGTGCCGGAGGTGACCAGGTGGTCGATGCGCGTGGTCATCACAGCACCACCACCGAGCGCAGCACGTCGCCGTGGTGCATCCGCTCGAAGGCCTTCTCGACCTCGTCGAGGGCGATGGTCTCGGAGACGAACTTCTGCAGGTCCAGGCGTCCCTGGAGATGCAGGTCGATCAGCATCGGGAAGTCGCGTGAGGGCAGGCAGTCGCCGTACCAGGACGACTTGAGCGCGCCGCCGCGCCCGAAGACGTCCAGCAGCGGTAGTTCCAGCTTCATCTCCGGGGTGGGCACTCCCACCAGGACCACCGTGCCGGCCAGGTCCCGGGCGTAGAACGCCTGCTTGTACGTCTCCGGGCGGCCGACCGCCTCGATCACCACGTCGGCACCGAAACCGCCGGTCAGCTCGCGGATCGCCGTGACCGGATCGCCGTCCTTCGCGTTGACGGTGTGGGTGGCGCCCAGCTCCCTGGCGGTGGTCAGCTTGCGGTCGTCGACGTCCACCGCGATGATCCTCGCCGCGCCGGCCAGATTCGCCCCGGCGATCGCCGCACCGCCCACGCCGCCGCACCCGATGACCGCGACCGAGTCGCCCCGGCCGACGTTCCCGGTGTTGACCGCCGCGCCGAGGCCCGCCATGACGCCGCAGCCCAGGAGCCCCGCCACGGCCGGGGAGACGGACGGGTCGACCTTGGTGCACTGACCGGCGGCGACCAGCGTCTTGTCCGCGAAGGCGCCGATACCGAGGGCGGGGGACAGCTCCTCGCCGGTAGCGGCGAGGGTCATCTTCTGCCGCGCGTTGTGCGTGTCGAAGCAGTACCAGGGCCGGCCCCGCCGGCAGGCCCGGCACTGCCCGCACACCGCCCGCCAGTTGAGGACCACGAAGTCTCCCGGCGCCACCTCGGTGACGCCCTCCCCCACCGCCTCCACGATCCCGGACGCCTCGTGCCCGAGCAGGAACGGGAAGTCGTCGCTGATGCCGCCCTGCTTGTAGTGCAGGTCGGTGTGGCACACACCGCATGCCTGGACCTGCACCACCGCCTCACCGGGTCCCGGGTCCGGTACGACGATCGTCTCGACCCGCACCGGCCGGCCCTTGCCAGGGGCGATCACGCCGCGTACTTCCTGCGCCATGGTGCTGCTGCCTTCCGTCGGTGGTGGGGCGCCTCGCGCGCCCGGTGCGGACCACGGCGGCCCGCACCCATGATCCTGCGCGCCCGAGACGTCATGCGCACGTATTCCGCGCCACCGACATGAGATCGGTTCGCCGTGCCGACGTAGGCTGAACGCCCCTACCCCGCAAGGAATGCCGTGACCATCGCAGAGACGGAAGCACAGCCGCAGTCCACGCCGCCCGCGTGGCGCCTGCTCCTCGGATACGTACGACCGCACCGGTGGGCGCTGTTCGCGGGCGGGTTGCTCGGGCTGGTCACCGGCGCGACCGGGCTCCTGCTGCCGCTGGTGGCCCGCGCGCTGATCGACGATCTGGGGCACGACCGGCCCATCACCTGGGCGCTGCTCGGCATGTCGGCGCTGGTGGTCGCCAACGCGGCGGTGGGCGCGCTGGGCTCGTACGTGCTGCGGCGCACCGCCGAGTCGGTGGTGCTCGGTGCGCGGCGCGCCCTGTCGTCGTATCTGCTGCGGCTGCGGATATCCGCCGCGGACCGCACCGAACCCGGCGATCTGATGGCCCGTATCACCTCCGACACCACGCTGCTGCGGGAGGTCACCACCGACTCGCTGGTCGGCCTCGCGACCGGTGGGCTGACGCTGGTGGCGACGGTGGTGATGATGGGTCTGGTCGACGTGGTGCTGCTGGGTGTCACGCTCGCCGTGATCCTGGTCGCGGGCACCGTGCTCGGTGTGATCGTGCCCCGTATCAACCGGGCCAGCCGCCAGGCCCAGGACGCGGTGGGCGCGATGGGCGCGTCTTTGGAGCGGGTCCTCGGCGCGCTGCGCACGGTGAAGGCATCGGGTGCGGAGCACCGCGAGGAGGAACGCGTCCACGCGGCGGCCGAGGAGTCGTGGCGGCAGAGCGTACGGGCCGCGAAGTGGTCTGCCGCGGCGGGCAACACGGCGGGACTCGCGATGCAGCTCGCCTTCATCACCGTGCTGGCGGTGGGCGGCGCCCGGGTCGCGACCGGGGCCATCGACGTGGGCACCCTGGTCGCCTTCCTGCTCTACGTCTTCTATCTGATGTCGCCGATCCAGCAGGTGGTCGGCGCGCTCACCCAGTACCAGACGGGCGCCGCCGCGCTCGCCCGCATCCAGGAGGCGATGCGGCTGCCCGCGGAACCGGCCGCCCTGCCCGCGCCGTTGCCGTCACCCGGCGCGCGACCGGCCGCCCTCGCCTTCGAGAACGTCCGCTTCCGGTACGCCGACGACCTGCCGTACGTGCACCACGGCGTGACCTTCGCGGTGCCGGCCCAGGGCATGACCGCGTTCGTCGGCCCCTCGGGCGCGGGCAAGACGACCGTGTTCTCGCTGATCGAGCGGTTCTACGAGCCCGAGTCCGGCACCATCACGCTCGACGGCCGTGATGTGGCCGGCTGGGAGCTGTCCCGTCTGCGCTCCTCCATCGGCTATGTGGAGCAGGACGCGCCGGTGCTGTCCGGATCCCTGCGCGACAACCTGCTCCTCGGCGATCCGGAGGCGGACGACGCCGCGGTGCTGGATGTGATCAAGACGACGCGCCTCGACGGTCTGGTGGAGCGGCTGCCGCAGGGGCTCGACACCCTGGTCGGGCATCGCGGGACCAAGCTCTCCGGCGGTGAACGCCAGCGGGTCGCGATCGCTCGCGCGTTGCTGCGCCGCCCGCGTCTGCTGCTCCTCGACGAGGCGACCTCGCAGCTCGACGCGGTCAACGAGGCGGCGCTGCGGGACACGGTCGCGGATGTGGCGCGGTCGACGACGGTTCTGGTGGTCGCGCACCGGCTGTCGACCGTGACGATGGCGGACCGGATCGTGGTGATGGACGCGGGTCGTGTCCGTGCGGTCGGCACGCACCGTGAACTGGTCGCCGCGGACCCGCTGTACGCGGAGCTGGCCGCGACGCAGTTCCTCGCCGCGTCCGGCTGACGGCGGGGTGTGGGGGCCCTCGCCGATGCGTTCAGGACTCCGGGCGTGCCGCCGCGAGGGGCTCCTGGGCGTCGTCGGCGGCGTGGGCGAGGAAGTCGTCGACCATGCGGTGGAAGAGGGTGGCGAGTTGGCGGAGTTCCCCGGACGACCACGCGGACAGGGCCACCTGCATGCCGCGCACGCCGACGTCGCGGATGCGGCCGATGGCTTCCTGGCCGCGCGGGGTGATCTCGATGCGCTGGGCGCGGCGGTCGTCGGGGTCGGGTGCACGTGTGACGTAGCCGTCCCGCTGCAGCTGCTGCACCTGGCGGGTCACATGGGAGGCCTCGACGCCGAGCCGGTGGGCCAGCTCCCCCGGGCGCAGCGGCTCGGAATCGGCGATCTGCCGCAGCAGCGCGACGGCCGCGCGATCCAGCGGCACTCCGGCCATGGCCATCAGCCGGTCGTGATGGCGGGCCCGGGTGCTCAGGTAGTTGATGCGGTTGAGCGCGCGCTCGATCTCGATCACTTCCGGGGAGGCGGGACCTGCGGGCGGCTGTGCGGTGGGCATACCCGCCACACTACCACATAGTTGCCTTACTCAAGTAAAATTCCCCGTCCGGACCGGCCCGCCCCGACCGTTCCGCCCGGACCGGCGTGAGGATGGGTCACGTCCTCTACAGACCGTAGTAGCTTGTCGGTAGCCCGGGAAGCCGAACGGCGAGGGGAGCCGAACGGTGCACGACCCCACGAACGGCGAAGCCGGTCCGGCATCCGGCCGGCGTGCGCGCGGCGAACTGGAGAGCGGGGTGCTCGGCGTGCTCTGGGCGGCCGACGGGCCACTGACGGCGCGGCAGGTCCGGGACCGGCTGCCGGGAGACCTCGCGTACACGACCGTGCTGACGATCCTGTCCCGGCTGTACGACAAGAGCATGCTGGTCCGCTACCGCGAGGGCCGCGGGTACGCCTACGAGCCCGCCCGGGCGGAGGCGGCCCACACCGCCGAGCAGATGCACACGCTGCTGGAGCGCGGCCACGACCACGAGGCGGTGCTCGCGCACTTCGTCTCCGCACTGTCCGAGCAGGACGCCCGGTCGCTCGGGCGGCTGCTGCAGGAGGGCGGGGCGCGCGACGACGCCGATGGGGGCGACGGGCGGCCCTGAGCCCGCGCCGGCCGGGGTCCCGTACGCCGCTGCCGGCCACTGCCGTACGGAACGGGAGGCACCCCGCCGCGTCATCTGCTCGCGGCAGAGCCTTCCGGGTGCCCGGGGTCGCGCCGGCTGCGCGGGGCCGCCGTGGTCAGTGGGAGGCGATCAGTTCCCGCGGCACACCGGTGGCCGTCGGCCGCCGGGACGAGCGCAGGGCGGCGAGGCCGGTGAAGACCATGGACGACACACCGGCGAGCGCGAAGGCGGTGAAGCCCCGGCCGCCGTGCCCGGAGGCGAGGAACCGGCCACCGAGCCACGGGCCGAAGACGGCACCGGGGTGATCCCGGGGGCCTTCTGCCCCGGCATGTGGGGCAGCGCCGAGCCGTAGACGAACATGTCGAGGCCCTCGAAGAGCACGGCCGGCCAGCACAGTCCGACGACTGGTGCGGCCGGTCTGCCGCCGCGGGCGGACAGACCGCGTCGGTACGGGGCGAAACCGCAGACGGCACGGGGGGTGGGGGGCCCACCGCGGTGCGCCCCCACCCCCCGTGGTACCGGATTCAGGCGACCGGTGGCGTGCCATGGGTGTGGAAGGACTCGATGGTCTTCAAGCCCCACGCCTGACCCTTGGCCCGCTCGTTCTCGGTCCAGGTGATCAGCGGCCAGTCCGGGGCCAGGACCAGGCGGGTGAGCGGATTGCACAGCTCGATGCGGTTGCCGCCCGGCTCGTAGACGTACAGGAAGAACGTCTGCTGGATCGCGTGCTTGTGCGGGCCCGTCTCGATGAACACCCCGGTGTCCAGGGCCAGGTCCGCGGCGCGCAGGATGTCCTCGCGGGTGTCCGTCGCGAACGCGACGTGGTGCAGCCGGCCGCGTGAGCCGGTCCAGTCCTCGGTGTAGACGAGATCGTACGACTTGTTCGTGAACGTCAGCCACTTGGCCGCGATCTTCCCGCTGTCGAGCCTGATCTGCTCGGTCGGGCGGGCGCCGAGGACCTGCTGCTGGAAGTCGGCGTTGGCGGCGACGTCGGAGGCGAGGAAGTTCACATGGTCCAGCCGCCGTACCCCCACGCCGTGGCCCGGCTTGGCCTGGGGCTGGTTCTTCAGGCCTGGTCTGAGCTCCTCCGGGCACTGGTACCACTCGGACTTCCAGTACAGGGCGAGCTCGTGGCCGTCCGGGTCGGTGGTGACGTACACCGGGCCGAGGCCCGGCTCGTCCTCGGTCCACCGGCCCGGCCGGCCGGCCGCGTCCAGTTCCCCGACCCTGCGCCGCAGGGCCTCCTCGCTGGAGGTCCGCAGCGCCGTGCGGCGGATGCCCGAGGTCTCGTGCGCGGTCAGGACCAGGCTGTGGTGCTCGTAGTCGTCCCAGGTCCGCAGGTAGACGGAGTCACCGTCCTGCCCGTTGACCGTCAGGCCCAGGTAGTCGGTGAAGAACGCCAGGCTGCGGTCCAGGTCCGGGGTCAGCAGTTCGACGTGCCCGAGGTGGGCGATGTCCCCGAGGGGCGGAGTCATGGCCGGCTCCTCCTTAGTGGCTTGGTGCGGGAGTGGGTGCGGTGGCCGGAGGTCCCCCCCTGCTCGGGCACGGCCGAGAGCCCGGGGGGCCGGACGAAGACGGTGCCGTCGAGGATCTTCCGCGCGGTGCGCACGACGGCGGTGCGCCGGGCCACCGGCGGGGTCCCGTCGAAGCCGGGGTCGACCCGGACGTCGAGGTCCAGGAATCCACTGGGGTGTTCGATGCGGGTGCGTCCGTCCCGGGCGGGAAGCCGTGCGATCCCCTCCCCCACGCCCCCGGGAACGCGCAGCCCCGCCGCCACGCTCGCGGCGCCCAGGACGCCGATGGACGTGTGGCAGCGCACCGGGATGAAGGTGCGGGTCATGACGGCGCCGCCGTCGAGGGGCGGCGCCAGCAGGCTGAGCTTGGGCACGGTCGTGCCCTCGACGTCGCCGAGGCCCATCAGCCGGCCCGCCGCCAGCCGGATCTCGCGCAGCCGGCCGGCCAGGGACCGGTTCTTCTCCAGGTCCCCGGGGTCCTCGTATCCGGTGACCTTCAGGGCGGCCGCGGCGATCAGTACGGTCGGCACGCCGTTGTCCACACACGTCACCGGCGTGCCCGCGATCGTGTCGCGGGCGTTCCCGGTGGGCAGCAAAGGGCTGTCGCCCGGCGGGAACTCCATCAGCACGGGGGCGGCGGTCCCCGGGACGCCGGAGATCTCGGCACCACCGGTGTAGTCGACTCGTCCCCCGGGGGTGGCGAACCTCGCGACGGCGCGCTCCCCGGTGTTGAGCATGCGGATCCGTACGGATGTCTCACCGTCCCCCGGGGCGACGAGTCCACGTTCCACGGCGAAGGGGCCGACTCCGGCCAGGATGTTGCCGCAGTTCTGCCGGTCGGTCACCTCGGGCCTGTCGACGGCGACCTGGAGGAAGAGATAGTCGACGTCCGCCTCCGCGTCGCCCGATGCGGAGATCACGGCCACCTTGCCGGTCAGGGGGTGCGCACCGCCCAGGCCGTCGATCTGGCGCGGGTCGGGGCTGCCCATGACGCGCAGCAGCAGGCCGTCGCGTTCGGCGGCCTCGGACGGCAGGTCCCCGGCGAGGAAGTAGGCGCCCTTGGAGGTGCCGCCACACATCAGCATGCAGCGCACCTCCCCGAGCCCGGTCACGATCCGGCTCCCTCGTCCCGCGCGTGTTCGTCATAGGACCGGTAGGTCACGCCCAGGCGTGCCAGGGTGTCGCGCAGCCCGTAGCGGTCCAGGCCCAGCTGTCCTTCGAGGAAGGCGGCGCGGGAGGCGGCCTCCTTGGTCTCCCGGGCCTTCGACGCCCCGGCCACCCGGCGGGCGTGCTCGCGGGGCACGACCACCACACCGTCGTCGTCGGCGAGGATCACGTCGCCGGGCCGGACCACCTGGCCGCCGATCGCGACCGGCACGTTGACGGACCCTCCGGTCGCCTTCACGGTGCCCTGCGCGCAGACGGCGGCGGCCCACGCCGGGAAGCCCATCGCACGCAGCTCGGCGGTGTCGCGGACGCCCGCGTCGATGACCAGGCCGCGCACGCCGCGCCTCGCCAGCGCGGTGGCGAACAGCTCGCCGAACATGCCGTCGGTGGAGGGCGAGGTGGTCGCGACGACCAGGATGTCCCCGTCACCGCACTGCTCCACCGCCGCGTGGATCATGAGGTTGTCGCCGGGCCAGGAGAGCACGGTGACCGCGGTGCCCGCCACGCGGGTGCCCTGCTGGATCGGGCGCAGCCGGCCGGGGAGCAGGCCGGTGCGGCCCATCGCCTCGTGCACGGTGGCCACGCCGTATCCGGCGAGCGCCTCGACGTCTTCGGCGTCCGCCTTCGGCGGGTCGGTGACGATCACGCCGCTCATGCCAGCTCCCCTGTGACCTGCGGGTAGGGACGCATGTAGGCCTCGGCGTACGTCCGGTGCGGCAGGCCCAGGTTGGGGCCGGCGTTGCGCTTGAGCTGGACTCCGCGGCGGACGGCGAGGTCGGTGTAGTAGTCCCACAGGTGCCGCTGCGCGGCCAGGCACTCCATGGCCTTGCGCTTGGTCTCCCACACGTCGGTGATGTCGAGGAGCACCTCGGGTGTGAAGCCGCACATCTCCGGCTGGTGGGGCTCGAAGAAGAAAACCGGTGGGGCACCGATGATCTCGCCGTCTGCCGGGTAGCCGATGGCCTGGGCGAGCACCCGGGCGTCGAGGGCCATGCGGGCCGCGGCGGGGTGGTCGCCGTTGTAGGGGTCTTCCAGCGGGTGGGTGAGCACGGCGTCGGGCCGGGTGGCGCGGTAGACGGCCACCAGCCGGTCGGTCAGCTCGGGCGTGGGCAGCAGCGGGTAGTCGCCGGCGTCGAAGAAGACGACCTCGGCGCCGAGGGTGTCGGCGGCCTTCTCGGCCTCCTGCCGGCGTATCGCCTTGATCTCCTCCAGCTTCTTGCCCTCGCGCCACGCCTTGGCGGACTCACCGCGCTCGCCGTAGGTCAGGCATGCGATGGTGACCTTCTCTCCGCGGGAGGCGGCCAGGGCGATGGCTCCCCCCGCACGCCACACGAAGTCCCCCGCGTGCGCGGTGATGACGAGCGTGGATCGTGGGGTGGCGGGCGCATGGCCATGCGTCATTGCTGAGATCTCCTTGGTTGGACGGGTACGCGCCCACCGCAGGTCGCGTCAGGCGCACAGCGCCTCGATCACGCCGGCGAGGTGGGCGCGGACTGGCCGCCTCGGCCGCCGGCGAGTCCCCGGCCCTGATCGCCCCGATCACGGCCAGGTGCTCGTTCAGGGACCGCCGCCGACGCCTCTGTGCCTCCCGATCGGCCGATACCGCCCGGGCGCCGGCGCGCGTCACACCGTGCTCGGCGTGCTCTCCGGTCCTCCGACCAGCGCCGTTCGGCATCGTCGCCCTCCCTGAACGAGTGCCTGTCGAACCTAGAACCAACCCGACAAGATTGTCAACAATTTCATCTGCCAGATTGCCTTAGGTATACGCGACAGCCCTGCGTGAGGTGTTGCACAAGGGCGTGAAGCAGGCCGGACGGGGTACCGGGACGGTGCCGAGGCGGTGCCGAGCGTGGCGTCGGCCCGCCGCCCCGTCAGAACGGGCAGTGGGCCTGCCGGGTGGCGGTGGTGACCCAGCGGGTGTGGGAGAACGCCTCGATGCCCCAGCGTCCGCCGAAGCGGCCGTAGCCGGAGCCTTCACCCCGCCGGAGGGCGCGTGCGGCTCGTCGGCGACGGACTGGTCGTTGATGTGCACGATGCCGGTGTGCACCCGGCGGGCGACGGCCAGGCCATGGGTGGCGTTCTCGGTGATGATGCCGCAGGTCAGGCCGTTGTCCGTGTCATCGGCGAGCGTGATCGCCGTGTGATCGTCGGCGAACTTCTCCAGCACGCAGACCGGACCGAACACCTCGGCGTGGTAGAGCTCCGCCTCCTTCGGCACGCCAGCCAGGACCGTCGCCGGGTGCACGGCGCCCTCGGGCTCGCCGCCGATGAGGATCCCGGCCCCCTTGGCCACGGCCTCCTGCACCAGCGCGGCCACCCGCTGCGCCGCCGCGGCGCCGACCAGGGGCCCGACCACGGTCCTCGGGTGCGTGGGGTCGCCCGCCCGCAGCCCGGCGGCCTTCTCCACGAACTTCTGCGTGAACTCCTCGGCGAGCGACTCGTGGACGAGGACGCGGTCGCCGGACATGCAGATCTGCCCGGAGTTCATGAACACACTGAAGGTGACCGCGTCGACCGCGTAGTCCACATCGGCGTCGGCCAGCACGATCACCGCGTTCTTGCCGCCCAGCTCCAGCAGCGCGGGCTTGAGGTGACGCGCCGCCAGCTCACCGACGACGCGCCCGACGGCCGTCGATCCGGTGAAGTCGACCGCCCGCACGCGCGGGTCGGCGATCAGCGCCTCGGCGACCGCGGACGCGTCCTCGCGCGCATTGATGACCACGTTCGGCACCCCGTCCGGCAGCCCGGCCTCCCGCAGCACATCGGCGACCAGCAGCCCGCAGGCCATCGGCGCGTCCTCGCTCGGCTTCACCACCACCGTGTTGACTGCCGCGAGCGGCGCGGCCACCGCCCGTACCCCGAAGGATGACCGGCGCCTTCCAGGGCGCGAACGCGGCCACCACGCCCAGCGGTTCACGCGCCGCCAGCCCCAGCACACCCTCCTCCTGGGCACCGAGCACCTCACCGCGCGGCGCGGTGACCGTGGCCGCCGCCTCGCACAGGATGTTCGCGGCCAGCGCCACATCGAAGAAGGCCCACGGCCGGTCGGCCGAGTCGTCCATGTCCGGTCCCCTCGACAGTGGTCGCGACAGGCAGCGGCGGAGATCTCGTCGTCGCTCATGTCCCGTAGGTGTCCGGCAGGTTCAGGAACGTCACGGCCGCCCGTATGACGCTCGTCGCGTTCCGGGCCGTGATCCGCGCAGGGGCGGCGGACACAGCGGGGTCGTGGAGAGCGGCGCGGGGACGCGGGCCACCCGGTGTCTCAGGTGCCCGGAAGCCATCCGGCCGGGCGCGCCATGGCGAGCAGCTGCCCGACCAGTTCGTCCACGATCTCATCGAGGGTCGCGTCCACCCGGCCGGCCCGCCAGTCGTGCAGCAGACCGTTGACACTGCCGATGAACGCCGCGGCCGCGATCCGGTAGTCGCGCGGCGCCACTTCGCCGCGCGCGGCGGCCCGCGTGGCTTCCGCGCAGATGAAGTCCACCCACCGGGACCGGCGTTCGAGGCGCTGCTCCTCCAGCCGGGGGCTGACACCGATGATCTCTACGAAGGCGATGCGGATCCGGCGTGGATCGGAGGTGATGTCGGCCGCGTACGCCCGGAAGACCGCGGTGGCGCGCTGCGCGAGCGGCAGGTCGCCGGCTTCGGCGAGGGCCACGGCGGCGGCCTCCTCCGCCCAGTCGTTGACCTGGAGGTGGAGGACTGCCAGGACGTCCTCAAGGGTGCGGAACTCCTCGTAGAACTGGCGCGTCGACAGGCCCGCGGCCTCGCTCAGCGCGGCGACCGTGGTGGCCCGGAAGCCGGGGCTGTCGCCGAACAACTGGAGCGCGGCGTCCAGGAAGCGCCGGCGCCGCTCGGCCTGCCGCTCCTCGGCCGACTTGCCGCCGTACCGGCCCGTCGGCTGCCTGAGCCTGCCCGTCACGCGCCCTCCCTCGCTCGGTGTTCCCTTCGCCTGCCGGACAATTTTGTCCCGCCCGGGGTCTTGTGAAGAGGCCCACCCCTTCCTTACTTTCCAGTAAGGTCACTCTGAACGCAGGCGTATTCAGATCCCGAGCCGCACCATGCCCGGCTCCCCGGAGCCGGAGTACCACCCCCGCCCCGGCCCCGCGGAGCCGGTGCGGCCGTCCCGGCCCGTCCGGGCCGGGCACGCCAGTGCGCGCTGTTGTCATGCCCCCACCATCGACGAAGATAGGGACCCGCATGTCCGTCCTCAGACCCCGGCACTTCCTCTCCCTCACCGCCGTTCTGGCCCTGACCGCCGGCGGCACCGCGACCGCCGCCACCGCCCAGGACTCCTCCGCCGCGCTGCGCGAGGTGCTGTTCGTGGGCAACAACTGGGACGGCACCGCCGACGTCGTCAAGTCGACGGGTGACTTCGCGAAGATCGGCCAGGTCAACGTCATCCCGGACAAGGCGGAGCGGCTGGCGGAGATCAACGCCGATCCCATCAAGTGGATCTACTACATGTCGATCCGCAACCAGGTCGGCGAGGGCCATGACCAGTACGTCGACGACATGTACTCCACCCCGGACGGCAGGTCGATGGTCGTCTCCCGGCCGAGCTTCGCCGACGTCGTCTCCATCGACCTGGCCACGGGCAGGATCAACTGGCGCTTCCCGGTCGCCGGTTACCGCGCCGACCACATGGCGGTCTCCCCGGACGGCACCCGGGTCGCGGTCTCGGCCTCGACCGCCAACAAGGTGCAGGTGCTGGACATCGTCACCGGCAAGAAGGTCGGGGAGTTCAGCACGGGCGACAAGCCGCACGAGAACGTCTTCACCAACGGCGGCAAGTACATCTGGAACATGTCCATCGGCGAGGTCACCACCGCGCTCGACGACCCGTTGGTGGACTGGACGAAGGGCGACCGCCACATCACGATCGTGGACGCGACCACGTTCAAGCAGGTCAAGAGCATCGACATGCGCGACCGGCTCGACGCGATCGGCCTGAAGAACTTCTCCGACGCCGTCCGGCCCGCCGCGTTCACCCCCGACTGGTCCAAGCTGTACTTCCAGGTGTCGTTCTTCAACGGCTTCCTGGAGTACGACATCGCCGCCGACAAGATCACCCGGGTGAAGACGCTGCCGGAGAACCCGGCGACGAACAAGGACCGCACCACCTGGCTCCTCGACTCACGCCACCACGGCATCTCGATGAACCCCGAGGGCACCAAGCTGTGCGCGGCCGGGACGATGGACAACTACGCGACCGTCGTCGACCGGGCCTCCCTCCAGGAGGGCCCGCTGATCACCGCGTCCACGCCGTACTGGGCGACCGTGAGCGGTGACGGCAAGGACTGCGTCATCTCCGAGGCCGGGGCCGACAAGATCACCGCGATCGACTTCGCCACCGGTGAGAAGGTCACCAGCGTGAACGTCGGCGACCACCCGCAGCGGGTGCGCCTGGCGCACGTCCCCGCGGACTGGACGGGTCCTTCCGCCGGCTGATCCGGTCCGGCGGCCGACCCGTCCGGCGCTGAGCGCTCCGGGGGACG
>NZ_JBHUDX010000005.1:0-26063 GCF_042678285.1 Streptomyces caeni | reverse complement strand
CGAACGTACTTGAGAGCTTGGGGCAGGCTGGTCGCGCGGTTCCCCGCGCCCCTGTGGGGCGCTGCCGAACCGCACCGGACTTCGCCGGATGCGCTCAGCCGATCTCCTGCGCCACCCACGCCGACAGCTCCGTCCGCGCCGCGTCCAGCCGCGACGCGGACGGAGCCGTCGCCCCGTTCGTGACCAGCGCGTAGTGCACTGTGCCGACGCCGGACGCGGTCAGCAGCAGCCGCTTGCTGCCGGTGCCGCCCGGCTCGTTCGCCACCGCGATCGGGGTCGTCCTGGTGTAGGCGGGCAGGCCCGCCGCGGAGCCGAGATCGGAGACCACCGTCGTGGACGCGGCCGGGAACGAGGCGGGCAGATGCAGTTCCGTCGGCGCCGCGGTGCCGTCCGACCGCCAGACCAGCAGGCCGTACTGCCCCGAGCCGACGAGCTGCGCGACGTTCGGCAGCGAGCCGGGGACCGGGTTCCAGGTCAGCGCCGTCGAGCCGTCCCGGGAGCGGTCCTCGTAGGTGAAGGCGACCGTCGTCCCCGCCGTGGCGCTCGGGTAGAGCCGGTCGAGCAGACGGGCGTCCTGGCGCAGCACGGCGGCGCCCGAGTCGTCGAGGGCCACCGCCGAGAGGTCCTCGTCGTTCCAGGCGTCCCCGGAGGTGAGGACCTTGCCGGGGTTGCCGTTCATCAGCTCGTGGTGGCGGCCGTTGTAGAGGTCCCACTGCCACTGCGTACCGGACAGCACCGGGCCGGAGGCGGCCGGGTCGGACCACCAGCTCGCCCCCGGCAGGCGGGAGTCGAGTGCCTGGTACATCGCCTTGACCACCGTGGGCGCCTTGTCGGAGACCGACCCGGTGAGCGGATGCCCGAACTCGCTGACGATCGCGGCCGTGCCGAGCCCCAGGGCCCGGTCGCGCACGGTCCGGAAGTCCGCCGCGTACTGCCCGTCGGTCGCCTTGCCCCACATGAAGACGCCGGAGATGGCCTTCTGGTCGTAGAAGTGGGTGTTGAAGACATAGCGCGGGCCGATGGTGCCCGCGTCCAGCAGTCCGCCCTCCTGCTTCTGGAAGTCGAGGTTGGCGTTCCAGAACAGGTTGGGCTCGACGAAGGCCGGCTTGTCCTGCCAGCCCGCCGTGTCCATGCGCGCGCGGAACCTCTCGTAGAACGGCCAGAGCACGTTCTGCTCCCAGCCGCGGCTGCTCTGCCCGGAGTCGTATGTGCCCGCGTAGGGCTCGTTGAACGGGTCGAATCCGACGACACCCGCGAACTCGTCACCGCTCAGGTGCTGTTCGAGGTACGCCATGGTCTTCCCGGCCGTGTCGAGAAAGGCGTCCTGCACGCCGTACGCGTTGTGCCAGAAGTCGTACGACGCCTTCGTCACCGCCTGGTTCTGGGTGATGTTCTGGCCCCAGAAGAGACAGATGCCGCAGGACTCGGCGGGGTAGTTCCCGGCGTCCACCGCCCACTTGGGGGCGCCGTCGCCCGTGTACCAGCTGCCCTCGTCGAAGAGGTGGCGGGAGTAGAGGTCCTGGTGGAAGTCGGGCACGACGCGGATGCCGGCGTCGAGGAACGCGCGCATCTGGTCGGTGACGGCGGCGAGGTACGCCGTGTCGGCCTGACCGCGCGTGGGCTCGGCATGGGCCCAGGAGAGCAGGAAGCGGACCGTGTTGCCGCCGCCCAGGGTGCGCAGGGCGGCCGCCGACCTCCTGGCGTCGGCGACGGAGGCGAACGGCAGTCCGCCGTTCTCCTCCAGCTTGGTCTCGCCGGAGACGTTGTAGCCGCGCAGCACGACCTCGCGGCCGAGACCGTCGGCGAAGCGGCCGCCGCCGACGGTGAGGGTGGCGGACGCCTGGGCGTCGAACCAGAGGGAGTCGGGGAGGGAGGCGGCGGCCGCGGGACGGGGGCCGGGTGCCGTGAGGAGGCCGGTGAGTGCCGCGAGAACGCCGAGCAGACGCACGGGTAACTTAGGCATGTCCATAACAATCAGCGGGGGCGCGAAAGACGTCAACACCCATGCGTCCCCTCACCCACCCAAGGACACCCCCACCCTGCACCCCGGCTTCCCGCGCCCCCCTTCGCGACGGCAACGGATCAACGCTCGACCGTTTTGCGTCGCGGTACTCGCCCCTCCCGCTCCCCGGCCTTAGAGTGACGCACGTCACGCACAATGGCTGACACGCCTCACCTTGCTCTGGGAGGGCACATGACCCGTATCGCGGTGAAGGTGGACGGCACCACATACGAGGACGAGGTCGAACCCCGTCTCCTCCTGGTCCACTACTTGCGGGACCGGCTGGGTCTCACCGGGACCCCCATCGGCTGTGACACCTCGAACTGCGGCGCCTGCACGGTCGAGCTCGACGGGCAGACCGTCAAGAGCTGCTCGGTGCTCGCCGTCCAGGCCGACGGGGGCGAAGTGACCACCGTTCAGGGACTGGCCGAGTACGGCGAGTGGCATCCGCTGCAGAAGGCGTTCCACGAGCGGCACGCGCTGCAGTGCGGTTACTGCACACCCGGAATGATCATGGCTGCCCGGGACCTGCTCCGGGAGAACCCCTCCCCGACCTCGGACGAGGTACGGCACGCCCTGGAGGGCAACCTCTGCCGGTGCACCGGCTACCAGAACATCGTGCGCGCGGTCGTCGCCGCCTCCGGGCAGGAGGCCGCGTCATGACCGAGGCGACCGAACGGGAGGTGGGCCGGGCCCGGCTGCGCAAGGAGGACGCCCGGCTCGTCACCGGCCAGACCAACTGGACCGACAACATCCAGGTGACCGGCCTGCTGCACCTGGCGATCCTGCGCAGCCCCATGGCGCACGCCCGCGTCGACCGGGTCGACGTCTCCCCCGCACTCGAACGCCCCGGTGTCGTCGCGGCGTTCAGCGGGAGCGACCTCGCCCAGGGGCTGGGCTCGCTGCCCTGCGCCTGGCCGGTGACCGAGGACATCGTGCTGCCCGAGCACCCCCCGATCGCGGTGGAGGAGGTACGCCACGCGGGCGATCCCGTGGCGGTCGTCGTGGCCCGCGACCGGTACGCGGCCGCCGACGCGCTGGAGGCCGTCGAGGTCGACTACACCCCCCTGCCCCCGGTGCTCGACCTGGAGGCGGCGCTCGCCGAGGACGCGCCCCTGGTCCACTCCGGCAAGGGCACCAACCGCTGTTACGTCTGGCCCCTGAAGACCGGCGAGGACTACGAGACCGTCAGGCAGCGCGCCGAGGTCGTCGTCCGGCGCCGCTACCACCAGCAGCGGCTCATCCCCAACGCCATGGAACCGCGCGCCGTCGTGGTCACCCCGCTCGCCGCCTCCGGCGAGTACACCGTCTACTCCGCCACCCAGATCCCGCACATCCTGCGGATCATGCTCGCCACGGTCACCGGTGTGCCCGAGCACAAGCTGCGCGTGATCGCCCCCGACGTGGGCGGCGGCTTCGGCTCCAAGCTCCAGGTCTACGGCGAGGAGGCCATCGCGCTGGACGTGGCGCGCCGCCTGGGCCGCCCGGTGAAGTGGACCGAGTCCCGCTCCGAGGGCTACCTGGCAACCCACCACGGCCGGGGCATGATCCAGGACATCGAGATCGCGGCCACCCGCGAGGGCAGGCTGCTCGGTCTGAAGGTGGACCTCCTGGCCGACATGGGCGCGTATCTGATGCTCGTCACGCCCGGCATCCCGATCCTGGGCGCGTTCATGTACCCGGCGATCTACAAGATGGACGCCTACGACTTCACCTGTACGGGCGTGTTCACGACCCGGACGCCCACCGACGCCTACCGGGGCGCCGGACGGCCGGAGGCCACGTTCGCCATCGAGCGCGTCATGGACGAGCTCGCCGCCGAACTCGGCCTGGACCCGATTGAGTTGAGGCGCCGCAACTGGATCGGCCACGAGGAGTTCCCATACACGTCGATCGCGGGCCTGACCTACGACAGCGGCAACTACGAGGCGGCGACGGACAAGGCGCTCGCCCTGTTCGGCTACGACGACCTGCGCGCGGAGCAGCACAAGCGCAACGAGCGCGGCGACACGGTACGGCTCGGCATCGGCGTGTCGACGTACACCGAGATGTGCGGGCTGGCGCCGAGCCGGGTGCTGCGGGACCTCAGGTACGCCGCGGGCGGCTGGGAGGCGGCGAGCATCCGCATGCTGCCCACCGGCAAGGTCGAGGTCGTCACCGGCACCAGCCCGCACGGGCAGGGGCATGTGACGGCGTGGAGCCAGATCGCCGCCGACGTGCTGGGGGTGCCCTTCGAGGACGTCGAGGTCGTGCACAGCGACACCAAGGCCGCCCCGCAGGGCATGGACACCTACGGGTCGCGGTCGCTGGTCGTGGGCGGCGCGGCCGTGCACCACGCCGCCGTGAAGGTCGTGCACAAGGCCCGGAAGGTCGCCGCGCACCTGCTGGAGGCCAGCGAGCAGGACCTGGAGTTCACCGGCGGGGTGTTCTCGGTGAAGGGCTCGCCCGAGGCCCGCAGGACCATCCAGGAGATCGCCTTCGAGACCTTCTCCTCGCACGACCTGCCCGACGGCATGGAACCCACCATCAACGCAGAGATCGTCGTGGACCCGGAGAACTTCTCCTACCCGCACGGCACCCATCTGTGCGCGGTCGAGGTGGACACGGAGACCGGGCGGACCTCGATCCGGTCGTATGTGTGCGTCGACGACGTCGGCCGGGTCGTCAACCCGCTGATCGTGGAGGGGCAGGTGCACGGCGGGGTCGCCCAGGGCATCGGACAGGCCCTGTACGAGGAGGCGGTGTACGACGACGAGGGCAACCTGGTCTCGGGCACGATGGCCGACTACCTCGTGCCGTCGGCCGCCGACCTCCCCCACTTCGTGACCGACCGGACCGAGACGCCCGCCACCTCCAACCCCCTGGGCGCCAAGGGCGTCGGCGAGGCCGGGGCGATCGCGGCCACGCCGGCAGTCGTCAACGCCATCGTCGACGCGCTGCGGCCCCTGGGCGTCACCGACGTCCCCATGCCCTGTACACCCGCACGGGTCTGGCAGTCCCTTCAGGAGGCGTCGGCATGATTCCCCCGGAATTCGACTACGCCCGGCCGGCGAGCGTCGAGGAGGCGGTGCGCACACTCGCCGACGCGGGCGACGAGGCGAAGGTGCTGGCCGGCGGGCAGAGCCTGCTGCCCCTGCTGCGGCTCAGGCTCGCCTTCCCCGAACTCGTCGTGGACGTGGGCCGGATCCCCGGGCTGCGCGGCGTGCGCGAGGACGGTGACGCGCTGGTGATCGGGGCGCTGACCACGCACCACGAGGTCGTCCGCGACCCGCTGGTGCGCCGCCACGCGGGACTGCTCGCGGCGGCCACGGCGACGGTCGCCGATCCGGCCGTCCGGCATCGCGGCACCCTCGGCGGCTCGCTCGCGCACGCCGATCCGGCCGGTGATCTGCCCGCGGTGGCGCTCGCCCTCGACGCCGAGCTGGTGGCGGTGGGACCACGGGGACGGCGGACCGTTCCGGCCCGGGAGTTCTTCGTCGACTACCTGCAGACCGCGCTGCGCCCCGACGAACTGCTCGTGGAGGTGCGGGTGCCCAAGACGGACGGCTGGGGCTTCCACTACGAGAAGTTCAACCGGGTCGCGCAGGCCTGGGCGGTGGTCGGCGTGGCCGCCCTCGTGCGGCGCGACGACGGCCGTATCGCCGAGGCGCGGATCGGGCTGACGAACATGGGCCCGACGCCCCTGCGGGCCACTGCGGCGGAGAGTGCGCTCGCGGGGTCCCCGGTGGCGGCGGACGCCGTGGCCCGGGCCGCCGGCGCGGCGGCGGAGGGCACGCGCCCCTCGTCCGACCCGTCGGCCACACCCGAGTACCGCGCGCACCTCGCCCGGGTGCTCACCCGGCGGGCGGTCCTGGCGGCGGCGGGGACGGAGTGACGGGTTGACCGGTCCGGAAAAGGTGCGCGAGCGGCTGGAGAAGACGGGCTACCTCGTCGACGAAGGGCTGGCCGTCGCCTGCTTCCTGGCGCTCGAACTGCACCGGCCGGTCTTCTGCGAGGGCGACGCGGGCGTGGGCAAGACCGCGCTCGCGTCCGCGCTCGCCGAGGCGCTCGGGGCCCCGCTGGTCCGGCTTCAGTGCCACGAGGGCATCGACGCCTCCCAGGCCCTGTACGACTGGGACTTCCCGCGCCAGCTGCTGCATCTGCGCGCGGCCGAGGCGGCCGGGGTACGGGATCCGGACCGGCTGGAGGCCGAGCTGTACGACCGGCGGTTCCTCATCGCACGGCCGCTGCTGAGAGCCCTGGAGACACATCCCTGCGTGCTGCTGGTGGACGAGGTCGACCGCGCCGACGACGAGTTCGAGGCGTTCCTGCTGGAGCTGCTGTCGGACTTCTCGGTCACCCTCCCCGAACTGGGCACGCTGCGGGCCGAGGTGCCGCCGGTGGTGGTGCTGACGTCGAACCGTACGCGCGAGGTGCACGACGCGCTCAAGCGCCGCTGCCTCTACCACTGGTTCGACCATCCCGGCTTCGCGCGCGAACTCGCCATCGTCCGGCGCCGGCTGCCGCAGGTGACCGCCCGGCTGGCCAAGCAGGTGACCGCGCTGGTGCAGGCCCTGCGCGCCGAGGACCTGGTGAAGCCGCCGGGCGTCGCGGAGACGATCGACTGGGCGCGGGCGCTGGACGCGCTGGGCGCGACGGAGGCGGACGCGGAGCTGGCGGTGGCGACGCTGGGGTCGGTCCTGAAGTACCGGGAGGACATGGAGCGGGCACGCGGCCTCGACCTGTCGGCGATCCTCGCGGCGCACGGGACCTGACATGGCCCTCGATGCCCCAGCCGTCCTCGTCGGCTTCACCCGCGCCCTGCGCGCGGCGGGCGTCGATGCGGGTCCGGACCGCGTCCACGCCTTCCTGCGTGCGCTGGGCACGCTGCGGCCCGGGGTCCGCTCCGACGTGTACTGGGCCGGGCGGCTCACACTCTGCGCGGGACGCGATGATCTGGAGCGCTACGAACGGCTCTTCGCCGCCTATTTCGGGACCGCCGACGCCCACGGCGACGGCCGGGCGACAGCGGCGGCGCCCCGGCCGCGGACGGCGCTCCGGGTCGCGGGGGCCGCTCCCCGCACGGCCACGCGCACCGGGGACACCGCGCCCGCATCGGCGCTCGCCAGCCGCACCGAGGTGTTGCGGCACCGTGACATCGCGGGTCTGACGGCCGCCGAGCGGGAGCATCTGCGACGGCTTCTGACGGCGTTCACCCTGCGTGGCGAGGTGCGGCGCACCGCCCGCCGGCAGCCGGCCCGCCGCGGCGGCGTCGATCCGCGGCGCACCGTACGGGAGATGCTGCGCCATGGCGGCGAGCCGGTGCGCCCGCGGCTGCACGCCCGCGCCGACCGGCCCCGGCGGGTGGTGCTGCTCGTCGACGTGAGCGGTTCCATGGCGCCGTACGCGGACGCGCTGCTGCGCTTCGCGCACGCGGCCGCCCGCGGCGGCCGCACCGAGGTGTTCACCGTCGGCACCCGGCTGACCCGGGTGACCCGCGAACTGTCGCACCGCGACCCGGAGGCGGCGCTCGCAGCGGTCGCCGCGGCCGTGCCGGACTGGCGCGGGGGCACCCGGCTCGGTGAGCTGCTGCGCGCCTTCCTCGACCGGTGGGGGCAGCGCGGCATGGCACGGGGCGCGATGGTGGTGGTGCTGTCGGACGGCTGGGAGCGCGGGGATCCGGCGCTGCTCGCGGGCCAGATGCGCCGTCTGCACCGGCTGGCGCACCGGGTGGTGTGGGCCAATCCCCTCAAGGCCCGCCCGGGTTACGCTCCCCTGGCCGCGGGTATGGCGGCTGCGCTGCCGAGCGTGGACGCGTTCGTGGAAGGGCACAGCCTGGCGGCCCTGGAGCGGCTGGCGGCGGTGGTGAAAGGAGCACAACCGTGATCGAGGGAGCGCGTGATGCGTGAGATCCTCCCGGCGCTGCACCGGTGGTACACGGCGGGATCGCCCTTCGGGCTCGCGACCGTCGTCGCGGTGAGCCGCAGCACGCCGCGCGGACCGGGGGCGGCGATGGCCGTGGGTCCCGGCGACGAGGTGCTGGGCAGCGTCTCCGGCGGCTGTGTCGAGGGTGCGGTGTTCGAACTGGCTCAGGAGGTCGTGGAGTCGGGTGAGGCCCGGGTCGCGACCTTCGGCTACAGCGACGAGGACGCGTTCGCCGTGGGGCTCACCTGCGGCGGCGAGATCACGCTGCTGGTGCGCCGGGTGACGGCACGGGAGGACGTCTCGTTCGGGAAGGTGGCCGAGTCGGTGGCCGCCGGGCGCCCCGTGACCGTGGCGAGCGTGGTCGAGGGTCCCGCGCCGCGCGGGGCCTCGATCGCCGTCTGGCCGGACGCGGTGTCGGGCTCGCTGGGCTCGACGGGCCTGGACGCGGCGGTGACGGCCGACGCGCGCGGCGAACTCGCGCTGGGCGCCACCGGGCAGCGGCACTACGGGCCCCACGGCGAGCGGCGCGAGGATGCGGTCACGGTGTTCCTGCAGTCGTTCGCGCCGCCGCCGCGGATGCTGGTCTTCGGCGCCATCGACTACGCGGCGGCGGTTGCGGGGATCGGCGCCTTCCTCGGCTATCGGGTCACGGCGTGCGACGCCCGCCCGGTGTTCGCGACGCCGAAGCGCTTCCCGGAAGGGGTGGAGGTCGTCGTGGACTGGCCGCACCGCTATCTGCGCGGCACGGCCACCGACGAGCGCACCGTGATCTGCATCCTGACCCACGACCCGAAGTTCGACGTGCCCCTGCTGGAGGAGGCGCTGCGCCGCCCCGCCGCCTACATCGGGGCGATGGGCAGCCGCCGCACCCACGACGACCGGGCGAAACAGCTGGCCGAGGCAGGGCTCACGGCGGCCGAACTCGCCCGGCTGCGCTCCCCGATCGGCCTGGACCTCGGGGCACGGACACCCGAGGAGGTGGCGGTGTCCGTCGCCGCCGAGATCGTCGCGCTGCGGTGGGGCGGCAGCGGAGCACCGCTGACGGCGACGGCCGGGGCGATCCATCCGGCGGGTCCCGCGCCGCAGTGAGGAGGAACAAATGGAGCTGCACCACGAGTTCACCGTCCCGGTCCAGGTCGAGGACGCCTGGCGAACCCTCCTCGACATCGAGCGGGTCGCGCCGTGCATGCCGGGCGCGACGGTCGAGGAGTACGACGGCAAGACCGTGACCGGGTCGGTGAAGGTGAAGGTCGGCCCGATCACGGTCACCTACCGCGGCACCGCCGTGTTCGAGGAACAGGACGAGGCGGCGCACCGGATGGTGCTGACGGCCAGCGGCCGGGAGACGCGGGGGCAGGGCACGGCCCGGGCCACGGTGACGGGCACGCTGCAGCCGCGGGACGGCGGCGGCACGACCGTGTCGGTGCGCACCGATCTGACCGTGACGGGCCGCCCCGCGCAGTTCGGGCGGGGGGTGCTGGCCGAGGTGGGTGACAAGCTGGTCGGACAGTTCGCGGACTGTCTGGCGCAGCGGCTGGACGAGCCGGGCGCGGCCGGGAGCACCGCACCGGAGCCGGCCGCGCCCGCGGTGGCGGTCGCCGGCCGCGAGCGTCCCGCGGAGGCGGAACCCATCGATCTGCTGCGCACCGCGGGCGCTCCGGTGGCCAAGCGGCTCGCGGGAGCGGCGGCGGCCGTCGTGGTGCCGCTGCTGGCGTTCCTGAGGCTGCGCCGGTTCCGGCGTACCCGCCACGGTCGCCGGCGGTGAGCGCCGCCCCCTGAGGCGTCACCCGGCTCCCCGCACCGGTCAGGCCCCCGACGGGCGCCCGGCGTGCGGGGGCAAGCGGTGCAGCTCCACGTCCGCCAGCACACCGCCGGTCACCGTCGCCGTCATGTACGTGCAGTGGGGCTGACGGCGTCGGTCGGTCGGGGAGCCGGGGTTGAGCAGGCGCAGGCCGGTGTCCGTCGTGGTGTCCCAGGGGATGTGGCTGTGCCCGAAGACCAGCACATCGAGGTCCGCGAAGCGCTCGGCGCAGCGGCGCTCGCGCCCTTGGGCGGGGCCGGTCTCGTGGACCACGCCGAGGCGCAGACCGCCGAGGTCGGCGCGGGCCACCTCGGGGAGCCGAGCGCGCAGGGCGGGGCCGTCGTT
This sequence comes from Streptomyces caeni, assembly GCF_042678285.1. Classification (NCBI taxonomy): domain Bacteria; kingdom Bacillati; phylum Actinomycetota; class Actinomycetes; order Kitasatosporales; family Streptomycetaceae; genus Streptomyces; species Streptomyces caeni. The sequence continues at coordinate 16,011 of NZ_JBHUDX010000005.1, read as the reverse complement.
GTTGCCGTGGACGCCGATCAGCCGGGCGGACCGGCTCTCCAGCAGGTCGAGGGTGGCGACGTCCACCCAGTCACCGGCGTGGACGACCACGTCGGCACGCGGGAGTTCGGCGAGCAGTTGCCAGGGCAGTTCCCCGGCGCGCCGGGGCAGATGGGTGTCGGACAGGAGGAGCAGGCGCACGGCACCAGGGTGTCACGGCACCCGGACGGGAGCATCCGCCGTCAGGTGGGCGCCCTGGCCGGCGGCTCCCCGGACGCATTCGCCGGAGGTTCCGCCAGGAGGAGGTCGGCCCACACCTGTTTGCCGCCGCTGACCGGAAGCGCGCCCCACGCCGCCGACATGGCCTCCACGAGCAGGATGCCGCGGCCGCCGGTCGCCTCCCAGCCGATGCTCGTCGGCTTGACCGGTGTACGCGGTGAGGCGTCGGCGACCGCGACGCGCAGCCGGTGGTTGACCAGGGTGAGGTCGAGGCGGACCTGGCCGTCGGTGTGGACGAGGGCGTTGGTGACGAGTTCGGAGACGACGAGGAGGATGGTGTCGAGTTCGTCCGCCACTCCCCAGGCGCGCATGGTGCGGCGGGTGAAGCGGCGGGCGTGCCGGGCGGCTTCCGGCACCCGCCACACGGTCCAGCTCTCGCGCAGCGGGCGCCGTGCCAGGCCGTCGTAGCGCACCAGGAGCAGGGCCACGTCGTCGCTGCGGTTGGCCCCGGCGAGCAGGGCGTCCGCGACGAGCCCGAGGTGCCCGGGGTCGGCGGCGGACAGTTCACCGGCCAGCAGCGCGAGGCCCTCCTCCTGGTCGCGGTCGACGGACTCCACCAGGCCGTCCGTGGTCAGGGCGAGGACCGCGCCGGGCTGCAGCCGGAGCGGGCTCATCGGGAAGTCGGCCTGGGTGAGGACCCCGAGAGGCGGTCCGCCCTCCGACTCGGTGATCTCCGTGCTGCCGTCCGGGTGACGCAGCACGGGCGGCAGGTGACCGGCACGGACGCACCAGGCGGTGCCCTCCTCCATGTCCATGTCGACATAGCAGCAGGTCGCGAAGAGGTCGGACTCCATGTCCACCAGGAGCCGGTTGGCGCGGGAGACGACCACGTCAGGGGGGTGGCCCTCGGCGGCGTACGCGCGCAGGGCGGTACGCATCTGGCCCATCAGGGTGGCGGCGCCGGCGTTGTGGCCCTGGACGTCGCCGATGACGAGCGCCACATGGTTCTCGGGCAGCGGGATGACGTCGTACCAGTCGCCGCCGAGTTCCAGGCCCGCGGTGGTGGGCAGATAGCGTGCCACGGCGACAGCGCCGGTCAGTGGGGGCAGGCGGCGTGGGAGGAGGGCGCGCTGCAGCATGCCGATCAGTTCGTGCTCGGCGTCGAAGGCGCGGGCGCGTACCAGGGCTTGTCCGGCGAGGCCCGCCGCGGCGGTCAGCAGGGCGCGTTCCTCGGGGCCGAAGTCGTGCGGGCTGTCCCAGCCGACCAGGCAGGCGCCGGCCATCCGCCCGGCGGCGGGCAGCGGCAGCACGGCGATGCCGCCGGGGCCGATGTCCGCGAGCGCTGGCTCCAGGTCCGTACCGGCGGGCCAGATGGCGGCCCGGCCGTCCCTGAGCGCGGCGGCGAGGGCCGGCATGGCGCGTACGGGCGCGTCGGGCCACTCCGAACGCCACTCGGTGCGCCACAGCTCGGGCCAGGACTCCGGGTCGGGCGGGTCGAGGACGGTGACGACGAGCCGGTCGGCCTCCAGCTCCGCGAGGGCGATGCGATCGGCCCGCAGCGGCTTGCGCAGGGCCGCGACCACGGCGTGGCCGACGTCGCGGACGGTGCCCGCGGTGGCGAGGGCGGCGGCGAGCCGCTGGATGCGGGTCACGTCGCTGACTGCGGGCCGCAGCTTGGAGGCGTCGGCGATCGCTCCCACGAGCCGCGCCCGGGTGCCCTCGCCGGCGGGCAGTATGCGCCCTCGCAGCCGAAGCCACCTCGGCTCGCCGGAGGGCTGGAGGATGCGGAACTCCAGTTCCCGGTCGCCGATGGACAGGGGGTCCGGTTCGACCACCGACATCAGGGAGGGCAGGTCCTCCGGCACGGTCCGGGCCAGCAGTGTCTCGACCCTGCCGTCGAACGCGTCCGGGGCGATGCCGAACAGCTCCAGCACCTCGTCGTCGGCTTCGACCCGGCCGCTGTCCATGGTGAGGAGGAAGGAGCCGCCGGGCAGCGCCCCCGGCCCCGCGGGCGCCGGTGCGGGGCCGACGACGGCGTCGGCGAGCATCCGCAGGCAGTCGCGTTCCTCGGGGTCGAAGCCGTCCGGGCCGTCGCTGACGACCGCCAGGACTCCGCCGTCGCGCAACGGCAGGAGGGCCGACGAGAAGCCTCCGGTGGGCAGCCGGCGCCGATCGGCCCAGCGGCCGGCGTCCTCGGGGGTGAGCCACAGGGGCCGCCGGGAGCGGCGCACATGGGCCGCGGGGGTCCCGCCGGAGACGGAGTAGGCGTCGCGCAGCCCGTACAGCGCCTTGGGCACTCCGACCGACTCGCTGAGGCACAGCTGCTCGCCGCCCTCGTCCGGGGTGTAGACAGCGGCGAGGGTCGCGTGGGTGAAGGCGAGGATGATTTCGAGCACGCGACGCAGGCGCTCCCGCGGATCAAGATCGGCGGTGAGCGTCTTGAGAGCAAGTTCGGCGCGCAGCGTCCTCGTGCTGCGTCCCTCAGCGCCCTCACCGACCACGTCCGCAATTACAGCGCGTCCGCGGCCCTCGCGCAGCCCCTGCGGACGAGTGACGGCGGTGGGCCCGCGACATGGCGCGAGCAGCCGCCGAGGGCCCGGCGGGGCAGCGGGCGGGCGGCCAGGCGCGTGGGCGGGTCCGAGGACGATGAATCGGGCCGCTCGGCGGCCCGCACGCGTGCCTGGCCGCCCGTGTGCCGCTCGCCGGGACCTCGCCGGGGGCGAGCGGCCCCGCCGGGAGGCCGGCCGCCTGTACAGATGTCCGCAGGATGACGGCGCCGACGGGCCGGTTGACCCTCGGGTGGGGCGGCGGCCGGGGGCGGGGGATGACGGGCCGGTGCGCGGTGGACCGGTCTCCGGCACGTCCGCGCTCGCCGTGCGCACAGCACCGCCAGGGTGGAGCCTGATGCCTGGGGCCCCGGCACGGCCGTGCGAGGAGGTGGTCGGCATGCCCGGCGGGAAGGCTCCCGAGCCGGAGCCGGGCGCCGTGAGAGCGCCGGTGGAGCGCCCGCTGCTGTCGCTCGCGCTGGCCGCCATGATGGACGACGTACAGGCGCACTCCGGGGCGGTGTATCTGCTGGCGCCCGACGAGCCGGTGCTGGAGATGGCGGTCATGGCGGGACTCCCCCGGGCCTTCGCCGCCCCCTGGGAGCGGATCGGGCTCGACGCGCCGCTGCCGGTCACCGAGGCGCTGCGCGAGCACCGGCTGGTCTGGGTCGGCGGCGAGGAGCAGATGGCAAGCCGCTATCCACGGGTCGCGGTGGTGCTGCCGTACCCGTTCGCCCTGGCCGCGATGCCCGTGGCCACGCCGGACACGGAGTACGGTGCGGTCTTCGTGACCTGGCCCGGTTCCCGCCCGTCCGAGTTCCCCGACCGGGAGCGCCGGTATCTGAGGGCGGCCTGCGACCGGCTCGCACAGCGGCTGGAACGGGCCGCGGCCGAGCGCCGGCGGGTGGGCGCGGAGCCCGATCTGCTGGCCACCCTGCCGATGACGGCCATGGCGGGCACGCTCGGCTCGGCGGAGGCGGCCCGGATGGTGGCACGGCTGCCGTACGGGCTGTGCGCGCTCGACATGCACGGACGGATCGGCTACGCGAACCCGGCCGCGGCCGAGATGCTCGGCGTCCCCGTCGGCACCCTGCTCGGTGCCCTGCTGTGGTCCGCGGTGCCCTGGCTCGACGACCCCATGTACGAGGACCGCTACCGGGCCGCGCTGATCAGCCAGCGCATGACGTCCTTCCTGGCGCTGCGCCCGCCCGGCACCTGGCTGTCCTTCCGCCTCTACCCGGGCACCGACGGGCTGAGCGTGCGCATCGCCCGGGCGCGCGCCGTCTCCGAGATGGGCCGTGCCGCCCCCGCCCCCGCCCCCGCCCCCGGCGAAGACGACGGCGGCACACGGCTGGTGACGATCTCGCACGTCCTGAGCCTGGCGAGCGCGCTCACCGAGGCGGTCGGGGTGCAGGACGTGGTGCGGCGGGTCGCGGACGAGATCGCGCCCACCGTGGGCGGCAAGGCCCTGGTGATCCTCGGCTCGCACGGCGGGCGGCTGCATGTGCTCGGGCACCGCGGCTACCCGGACCCGTCCGTGGTGGAGCGCTGGAACGGTGTGCCGCTGACCGCGCCCGTCCCCGGGACCCATGTCCTGACCAGCGGGGTGCCCGCCTTCTTCGACTCCCGGCAGCAGCTCGAACCTGTACCCGGCACGGCACAGGACGCCGGACGGGATGGCCGCGTGGGCGTATCTGCCCCTCATCGCCTCGGGGCGGCCGGTGGGCACCTGGGTACTCGCGTACATGGAGCCGCACACCTTCCCGGCCGACGAGCGGGCCGTGCTGACGAGCCTGAGCGGACTGATCGCACAGGCGCTGGAGCGGGCGCTCCTGTACGACGCCAAGCACCAGCTGGCCCACGGGCTGCAGGCGGCGCTGCTGCCGCACTCGCTGCCGTCGCTGCCCGGCATCGAGGCGGCCGCGCGCTATCTGCCCGCGACGCGGGGCATGGAGATCGGGGGTGACTTCTACGACCTGGTGCCGACCGGTGCGCGGGCGGCCGCGGTGATCGGGGACGTGCAGGGGCACAACGTGACGGCGGCGGGCCTGATGGGCCAGATCCGTACGGCCGTACGCGCCTACACGACGGTCGGCCAGTCGCCGGGGGAGGTGATGCGCAGCACCAACCGGCTGCTGTTCGACCTCGGCGCCGACCTGTTCGCGAGCTGTGTCTACCTCCGGCTGGACACCGGCCGGGGACGGGTGGTCATGGCGCGGGCGGGGCATCCGCCGCCACTGCTGCGCAGGCCGGACGGGCGGGTCCGGGTGCTCGACCTGGCCGGCGGGCCGCTGCTCGGCATCGAGGGACCGGTCAGGTATCCGACGACCGAGTTCGCCCTGGCGCCGGGTGCGCTGCTCGCGCTCTACACCGACGGGCTGATCGAGTTCCCCGGCGTGGACATCGAGGACGCCGTGGCGGATCTGGGCGAGGTGTTCGCCGAAGGCGACGACGAGTCGCTGGAGTCGCTGGCCGACCGGCTGATACGGGACATGCCGGCCGAGGAGCGACTGGACGACGTGGCATTGCTCCTTTTGTGGGCGCGAACGACATCGTGAGGTGCGGGGGTGGGGCGGTCCGGCCCTCCCGCCGGAGGGCCGGACCGCCGCACCGCCTGCCGGAGCCTGCCAGGGCGCCGGGATCAGTGACTCGTCACGATTCCGGAGCCGTTGTTCGCGCCGTTGTCCGCGCCATTGCCCGTCGACTGCCCGGACCGGTCGCCACCGGTCCGATCGGACGCGCCGCCCGCCTGGTCACCGGCCCCGCTCTGGTCACCGGCCCCGCTCTGGCCGCCGGGGCTCGCCGTCCGGTTTCCCGCGCCGCTCTGGTCGCCGGCCCCGCCCTGGCCGCCGGGGCTCGCGGTGCCTCCGGGGTTCGCGCTCTGGTCGCCCGAGCCCGCGGCGCCGCCCCCGGCGCCCGCGCCGAGCGTCGCGCCGGTCGCCTGGAGCGCCGTGGTCACCGGCTGGAAGAAGGTCTCGCCGCCGGCGGTGCAATCGCCGCTGCCGCCCGAGGTCAGGCCGATGGCACTGCCGTCCTGGGTGAACAGGGAGCCGCCGCTGTCGCCCGCCTCGGCGCAGACGTCGGTCTGGATGAGGCCGGTGACGGTGTCGACGCCACCGGGGACGGTCTCGCTCTGGAAGTTGACCGTGGCGTCGAGGCCGGTGACCGTACCGTCGTGCAGACCGGTCGTGCTGCCCATCCGGAAGACCTGCTGGCCCACCACGGCATCCGCGGCCTGGGTGATCTGGACCGTCTGCCCGTTGCCGACGTTGACCTCGCTCGGGGCCCGGGTGGCGGGGTCGTCGTACTTGACGAGCGAGAAGTCGCCGTTGCCGGGGAAGGTGGCCTGGTCGACGGTGGCGATCGGCCGGCCGGTCTGGGAGTCGGACCACTGCTTCGCCGCGACTCCGCAGTGACCGGCCGTCAGGAAGGCCGGGCTGCCGTCGTTCGCTGTGACGTTGAAGCCGAGGGAGCAGCGGATGCCGCCGCCGCCCGCCTGCGCGAAGATGGCGTCGCCGCCCGACACGAACGTCTTGAAGCTGCCCGCGGACTTCTTGACGGTCGCCACGCCCGAGCCGAGGCTCTTGACCGTCGACTGCAGCGCGTCCCACCGGGTGCCGGTGACGGTGCTGTCGGCGGTGACCCGGATCTCGTTGGTCTTGGGGTCGACGGACCACGCGGTGCCCGGGATCGTCGCCTTGGTCCTGAGCTCCTTGGCGGCGGCCTGGAGCGTGGAGGCGCTGTTCTGCACCGTGTTGGGGACCGCGCCCGCCTTTCTGACGGTGTCGGCGACATTGCTGTTGTCGCCGACCACGTTGACGACGATCTGCCGCTTGTCCGCGTTGTAGTAGGAGCCTGCGAAGGCGTCGCCCAGCTGGGAGGCGATCTGCGAGACGAGGGCCGGGACATCCGCCGCCTTGAACGTCTTCGGGGTGGCGTCCGACGAGTCCGTCTGCGACGCGTTTGCGTTGGGCAGCAGTAGGGCCGCAGCTCCGAGCGCCGCCACGCTTCCCGCCGCGATCGCGGCCTTGCGCTTGGGTATGCGTTTGTGACTCAACTCTCGACCTCCTGGGGACGGGGTGTGTTGTCGCCGTCCGGCAGCTGAACTGGGGGCGCCTGGATGCCTGTTGATACGCACGCGTCAGGTGGGGTGTTCAAGTGCTCCGGCAACTGGCCGGGTTGGCGTATGCGAAAGCGTGCGGCAGACGGCGAACACGGCTGCCGGGGCGTGCTTCAGCGAAAGAACCACTCCGGCACGTTCCGCGACGGGTCGATGACGGTCCGTTCTTCACTTCGAACGGAATTCCGGCTTCAGCGAATCTGCACATCGAATGCGCAAGCGAGTCACCGCGCACGACGGATCTGCACAGCCGTACGCCGGGGGCCGCGCCATTGGGAGGGGACTGTCCCATTCGGGGTTCGAGCGGCAAGGGGCCGTACGCGTCGATGCCGCGCAGCATGTGAAGAAGTCGCCGCCAAGCCGTGCGCACGCCTGCACGGATCGAGCCGTCGAGACATCAAGTTCCCTGGTGGGAGGGCTGGTTGATTGGAATCGCCGTGCGTCGGCGTGCTTTGATCCGTTGCACCGCGGGGGACGCTGACAGGCTCCCGGCAACGGGTGACAGGCGCCCGCGGATGCGGCCGGCCATCTGTCCCCAGAGGGGGCCGCTCTCCCCCTTGTGAATATCCATATGAAGGGAAGTTCCATCATGAACTCCACCCCCCAGGTTGAGACCGCCGAGATCTCGGACACCGAGCTCGACGCCGTTTCCGGTGGCCTGCAGCTGAACGCCGTCGGCACCGTCACCGGCCTGGTGGACGGCGTCGCCCCGGTGTCCGGTCTGGTCAACACCGTCGTCGGCACCGTCGAGGGCGTCACCGGCCTGAACACGGCCCCGGTCACCGGCCTGGTCGCCGGCCTCTGATCGCACTCGTGTGCCGCTGAGTCCCGGAACCGCCCCGGTTCCGGGACTCTCGGATGCCGTCGTCCGGCCCCGGCACGGGCCGGCCCCCCGTAGTCCGCCCGGCTCCCCCGAGCCGGTCCTCAGCCGCCCGCAGGTGAGGGAAAGTCCCGTGCAGTTCCGCCAGCAGGCCCTCGCCAAGCTGCAGTCGCCCGAGGAGCTCGACCTCCCGGTGCGCTTCGCCCGCCCCCAGGGCTGGCTCGTGCTGTCCGTGACGGTGGTCGTGATGGCCGCCGCCTCCGTCTGGGCCGTCACCGGCTCGGTGGCCTCCACGGTCAGCGCGCCCGCCGTCCTCACGCACGGGCAGGGCAGTTACGTCCTGCAGAGCCCGGTCGCCGGGCAGGTCACCGCTGTCCTCGCCAGGGAGGGTGAACGGCTGCCGGCCGGCTCACCCGTCCTCAAGGTCCGCACCGCCCAGGGTGACTCGGTGGTCCGCACGGTCGCCGCCGGCCGTGTCACCGCGCTCGCCGCCACCATCGGCCAGATCATCCGGACGGGGGCGAACGTGGCCGCGGTGGAGAAGGTCGCCCACGCCTCGGACCCGTTGTACGCGACGGTGTACGTGCCCGCCGAGAACGCCGCCGCCATCCCCGCGAACGCCTCCGTCGACCTCACCGTCCAGTCGGTGCCGGCCCAGCGGTACGGCGTGCTGCGCGGCCATGTGAAGTCGGTGGACCGCACGGCCCAGTCGCCACAGCGGATCGCCGCGTTCCTCGGGGACAGCCAGCTCGGTGAGCAGTTCACCCGGAAGGGCCGGCCGGTGGCGGTGTTGGTACGGCTCGACCGGTCCTCCGGCACCAAGAGCGGCTACGCCTGGTCGTCCGCGGACGGCCCGCCCTTCCCCCTCTCCTCCATGACCCTGGCCACGGGTTCGATCCGCATGGCCGATCAGCGTCCCGTCGATTGGCTGCTGCCGTGACCGCTCCCCAGGACACCCTGCCCCCGGTGCGGGGCAGACGCCGGGCCGCGCCGCCGAGGCGCACCCTGCCCAAGGGCAGGCGGAAGAGTGTCCGCACGCCCACCGTGCTGCAGATGGAGGCCGTGGAGTGCGGCGCGGCCTCGCTGGCCATGGTGCTCGGCCACTACGGCCGGCACGTCCCCCTTGAGGAGCTGCGCATCGCCTGCGGGGTCTCCCGCGACGGCTCGCGCGCCAGCAACCTCCTGAAGGCGGCCCGCAGTTACGGTCTGACGGCCAAGGGCATGCAGATGGACACGGCGGCGCTCGCCGAGGTCAAGGCGCCGGCGATCCTGTTCTGGGAGTTCAACCACTACGTCGTCTACGACGGCATGGGCCGCCGCTTGGGCCGCCGGGGCGTGTACGTCAACGACCCCGGCAAGGGCCGGCGTTTCGTGCCGATGGAGGACTTCGACACCAGCTTCACCGGGGTCGTGCTGGTGATGGAGCCGGGTGGGGGCTTCACCAGGGGCGGCCGCCGGCTGGGCGTCCTGGGCGCCATGCCGGCCCGGCTGCGCGGCACGTCGGGCACGATGCCCGCGGCCGTCCTGGCCAGCCTCCTGCTGGTGGCGGTGGGCGCGGCGCTGCCCGCGCTGAGCCGCACCTACATCGACATGTTCCTGATCGGCGGACAGACCTCGCTGCTCGGCGTGCTGTTCACGTCGATGGCCGCGTCTGTGCTGCTCACGGTGGTGCTGACCTGGCTGCAGCAGGCGAATCTGTTGCGCGGCCGGATCATCTCCTCCACCCTCTCCAGCGCCCGCTTCCTGCGGCATCTGCTGCGCCTGCCGGTGACCTTCTTCGCCCAACGCAGCCCCGCCGACCTGGTGCAGCGGCTCCAGTCCAACGACACGGTCGCCGAGACGCTGGCCCGCGACCTCGCCGCGGCGGGCGTCGACGCGGTCGTCGTCGTGCTCTACGCGGTGCTGCTGTACACGTACGACCCGCAGCTGACGTTCGTCGGCATCGGCGTGGCGCTGCTGAACGTGGTGGCGATGCGGGTCGTCGTACGGCTGCGGGCGACGCGCACGGCGAAGCTGCGGGCGGACAGCGCGCGGCTGACCAACACCGCCTACACCGGCCTGCAGCTGATCGAGACGATGAAGGCGACCGGCGGCGAGGACGGCTACTTCCGCAAGTGGGCCGGGCAGCACGCCACCACGCTGGAGGAGCAGCAGCGGCTCGGGGTGCCGAGCGCCTGGCTGGGGGTGGTCGCGCCGACGCTCGCCACCCTCAACAGCGCGCTGATCCTGTGGATCGGCGGACTGCGCGCGGTCGAGGGCCATATCTCGGTGGGTCTGCTGGTCGCCTTCCAGGCGCTGGTGACCCGGTTCACCGCGCCGATCACCCGCCTCAACGGCGTCGCGGGCCGTATCCAGGACTTCGCGGCGGACGTGGCCCGTCTCAAGGACGTCGAGAACTTCCAGGCCGACCCGCTCTACGGCCGCTCCGGCGGCGGCGAGTCGACACGCCGGCTGCACGGCCATATCGAGCTGGAGAACATCACGTTCGGCTACAGCCCGCTCGACAAGCCGCTGCTGAGCGGCTTCAGCCTGACGGTCGGCCCGGGCCGGCAGGTGGCGCTGGTCGGCGGCTCCGGCAGCGGGAAGTCCACGGTGTCCAGGCTCATCGCGGGCCTGTACGCGCCGTGGGAGGGCGTGATCCGGATCGACGGGCAGCGCCTGGAGGACATTCCCCGCGGCGCGCTCGCCGCCTCCGTGTCCTTCGTCGACCAGGACGTCTTCCTCTTCGAGGGCACGGTCCGCGACAACGTGACGCTGTGGGACCCGTCGATCCCGGACGACGCGGTGGTCGCCGCGCTGCGGGACGCGGCCCTGTACGACGTGATCACGCGCCGGCCCGGCGGCATCCACAGCCGGGTCGAGCAGGACGGGCGCAACTTCTCCGGCGGGCAGCGTCAACGCCTTGAGATCGCACGGGCACTGGTGCGCGACCCCAGCATCCTGGTCCTCGACGAGGTGACCAGCGCGCTGGACGCGGAGACCGAGCAGACCGTGATCGACAACCTGCGCAAGCGCGGCTGCGCCTGCGTGGTGATCGCCCACCGCCTCAGCACCGTGCGCGACAGCGACGAGATCGTCGTGCTCCGGCACGGGACGATCGTGGAACGGGGGCGGCACGAGGCCCTGGTGGCGGCCGGCGGGGCGTATGCCGAGCTGGTCAGGGAGCGGTGAGATGACGGCGGTGCACGAGGGGGACCTCGTCCTGAACGCCCTGGGCCAGATGGGCACCCCGATCGGCTGCTCGGGGCACGGCCGGCTCGACCTGGAGGGGCCGCAGGTGCTGTGGCTGGTCGCGGCCGGCGCGCTGGACCTGTTCGCGGTGGACGCCGCCGTGCAGGGCCACTGGCACCACCTCGGCCGCCTGGAAGCGGGCTCCCTGCTGCTCGGCCCGGTGACCGGCCCCCAGCACACGCTGGTCGCCCGGCCGGTGCGCGACTGCGTGGTACGGCGCATCCAGCTGCGCGAGCTGTACCAGCCCGTCGACACCCAGACCTGGTCGTACGACGAGTACGGCAACCCGCAGTACGTGCCTCCGACGACGAGCCCGCTGGAGTACGCCCTCGCCCTGGGCGTCGGCCGCGGCCTGTCGATCCTCTTCCAGGCGCCCATGGCCACCGAACGGGCCGCCGACATCACCGATGACGACGTGTTCTGGATGCAGGTGCCGCCCGGCAGCGTCCAGTACGGCTCCCTGTACGGGGCTCAGGACGCGGCCGACCTGCTGATGGAGCCCACCGTCTGGCAGGGCATGGTCGACCAGCAGTACCGGCTGCTGGCCACGCTGGACCGGTGGATCGAGCAACTGGAGCGCACCCACGAGACGCGCGCGGCCGCGGGCATCAGGGCGGGCGAGGCCGTCCGGGTGCAGGCCGACCGGACACTGCTCGCCTCGATCGGCAGGCCGTCGGCAGGCCGTACGACGGCGGCCGACGCCGACGCCACGTACGCGGCGTGCAGGCTGGTGGCGCGCGCCGCCGGGATCACCCTCGCCGAGCCCGCGCAGAGCGGCACGGAGAACGGCCGTCTCGACCCGGTCGAGCGCATCGCGCTCGCCTCCCGCGTCCGCACCAGGACCGTACGGCTCGACGGGCGCTGGTGGCACGACGACGTCGGCCCGCTGGTGGGCCACCGGGCCCTGTCCGGCGCGCCGGTCGCGCTGCTGTGGCGGCGCGGCGGCTATGTCGCCGTCCAGCCGTCGTCGGGCCGTGAGACACCGGTCGAAAGGGCGAACGCGGCTGAGTTCGAAGCGCGGGCCGTGATGTTCTACCGTCCCCTGCCCGACCAGCGGCTCGACCCGCTGCGGCTGCTGCGGTTCAGCATGCGCGGCACGGGCGGCGATCTCTTCCGCCTCCTGCTCAGCGGCCTGGTGACCGTCGCGATCGGCGCCCTGGTGCCGGTGGCCACCGGCAAGGTGCTCGGCCAGTACGTACCGAGGGCGCAGGAGGGGCTGATCGTCCGGGTCTGCCTGGCCATCATGGTGAGCGGCGTGGTCGCGGCGGCGTTCATGCTGCTGGAGAACCTGAGCGTGCTGCGTCTGGAGGGGCGGATCGAGGCGACGCTCCAGCCGGCCGTCTGGGACCGTCTGCTGAGGCTGCCGACGAAGTTCTTCGCCGAACGCTCCACCGGCGAGCTGGCCAGTGCGGCGATGGGCATCAGCGCGATCCGGCGGCTGCTGGCGGGGGTCGGTCCGGTGGTCGCCCAGTCGGTGACGGTGGGCGCGATGAACCTGGGGCTGCTGCTGTGGTACAGCGTGCCCATGGCGCTGGCCGCGATCGGCATGCTGGTGGTGATCGCCACCGTGTTCCTGGGGCTCGGGCTGTGGCAGGTGCGCTGGCAGCGGCGGCTGGTCCGGCTCGGCAACAAGCTCAACAACCAGGCGTTCCAGACGCTGCGCGGCCTGCCCAAGCTGAGGGTCGCGGCGGCTGAGAACTACGCGTACGCCGCCTGGGCGAGCGAGTTCGCCCGCAGCCGTGAGCTGCAGCAGAGGGTGGGCCGGATCAAGAACCTCAACACGGTGATGGGCGCGGTCTATCTGCCGTTGTGCTCGCTGGTGCTGTTCATGCTGCTGGCCGGGCCGGCGAGGGGTGCGCTGCCGGCCGCCGACTTCCTCACCTTCACCACGTCGGTGACGATGCTGCTGACCTCGGTCACCCAGCTGACGGGCGCGTTCGTCTCCGCGGTGGCGGCGCTGCCGCTGTTCGAGGAGATCAGGCCCGTGCTGGACGCGACCCCCGAGGTGCGTGCGGCGAGCACCCGGCCGGGCGTCCTGTCCGGCGCCGTCGAGGCGCGCCGGCTCTCGTTCCGGTACGCCGACGACGGGCCCCTGGTCCTCGACGACGTCTCCTTCGAGGTGCGGCCGGGCGAGTTCGTGGCGATCGTGGGCCCGAGCGGCTGCGGCAAGTCCACGCTGCTGCGTCTGCTGATCGGCTTCGACAGGCCGGTCTCGGGCAGCGTCCTGTACGACGGTCAGGATCTCGCGGCGCTCGACCAGTCGGCGGTGCGCCGTCAGTGCGGGGTGGTGCTCCAGCACTCCCAGCCGTTCGCCGGGTCCGTCCTGGACGTCATCTGCGGCACCGAGCCGTACACGCCGGAGGAGGCGATGGCGGCGGCCGAGATGGCGGGCCTCGCCGAGGACATCGAGCGCATGCCGATGGGACTGCACACGATCGTCCAGGGCAGTGGCGCGATCTCGGGTGGCCAGCGCCAGCGCCTGATGATCGCCCAGGCGCTGATCCGCCGGCCGCGGATCCTGTTCTTCGACGAGGCGACGAGCGCGCTGGACAACGAGACCCAGCGCAGGGTCATCGAGAGCACCCGCGCCCTGAACGCCACCCGGATCGTGATCGCCCACCGTCTGTCCACGGTGCTGGACGCGGACCGCGTCATCGTGATGGAGGACGGCAAGGTCGCCCAGCAGGGGCCGCCGGCGCAGCTCCTGGCGGACACGGGCGGGCGACTGCACGAGCTGGTACGGCGTCAGATGGCGTGAGCTTTTCCAGCACGCTCGTCCTGCTCCGTGAACCCGACGACCCGCCGGTCGCGGGCGGGGCCCTATTGCGAGATGCGGGCCGTCGGCTCGTACTCGAACCAGTCGAAGGCCACGCTGCCCCCGGTGGCGTACATGCCGATCACCCGGCCGGTGAAGCCGGTGGCGACCTGGGTGGAGAGGTAGCGGCCGTCGAGTTCGGCCAGGCGCACGGGTACGGGCCCGCTGAGGGAGAAGGTGATCGTGTCCGGACCGCCGGGCCTGACGCCGAGCGCCCCGTCCGCCGCCCGGCGGGCGGTGGTGACGGTGGGCGGCAGCACGTCGGCCGTGCGGACGTCGATGCCCAGGACCACTTCTCCCGGCGGCACCCGATGCCGCGCCACGCACTGCCGCAGCGGCCCGATGCGGGCCAGCACGTCCACCGTCCCCCGGCACACCTCGATGTCGTAGTGGTGGGCCTCGTCGATGCGGACGGACAGGCCGCCGCGGCCCGACCCGGGATCCATGCGGGCGGTCACCCGGCAGTCGGGGTGCTGCTGCCGGCGGCCGAGGAACGTGTGCCCGGCCCGGTCCAGGGTGTTTCCGGTCGCCGTCAGCGTCAGCCACCCCGGCCGGTCCTTCAGCGACCAGGAGCCGTCCGGCCTGCGGCGCGGGGAGATCCAGTACGGTGCCGGCTCTTCGGCGTCGAAGTCGTCCCGGACCGGCGGGGGTCCGACGGGGTGCCAGGCCGCCGGGGCGGGGTGCCGTTCCCGCACCGGCCCGACCCGGGGCCACCCGTCCACCCACTCCACCGGCGTCAGGAACGTCTCGCGGCCGAGGACGTGGAACCCGGGGAAGTAACCGCGAGGTCGCGTGCCCAGCAGCAGCATCCACCAGGTGCCGTCGGGCGCCGGTACCAGGTCGGCGTGGCCGGTGCTCTGGACCGGCAGGTCCGTGCTGCGGTGGGAGAGGATCGGGTTGGCCGGCGCCGGCTCGTAGGGGCCGCGCGGGGACCGGGCGCGGGCGATCGACACGCTGTGCCCGTGCGCGGTGCCGCCCTCGGCCAGCATCAGGTACCACCAGGCGCCGATGCGGTACAGGTGCGGCGCCTCGGGGTGCTGCAGTCCCGTGCCGGACCAGACGGGCAGCGGGCCCTCGAGGACCTCGCCGGTGGCCGGGTCGATGCGGGCCACCCGGACGCCGGAGACGGCGCACCAGCACGAGCCGTCGTCGTCCCAGGCGAGGTCGGGGTCGATGCCCGGGAGGGCGACCGGCACCGGGTCCGACCACGGCCCTTCGGGGCGTTCGCTGGTGACGATCAGATGGCCCCTGCCGCCGACGTCGGTGGTGATCACGTAGAAGCGACCGTCGTGGTGGCGGATCGTGGGTGCGTAGACGCCGTCCGAGGCCGGCACGTCGTCCGGCAGGTCCAACTGGGTCGGCCGGTCGAGGACGTTGCCGATCTGCCGCCAGTGCACCAGGTCCCGGCTGTGGAAGAGGGGCACGCCGGGGAAGTACTCGAAGCTGGAGCACACCAGGTAGTAGTCCGCGCCGACGCGGCACACGCTGGGGTCGGGATGGAACCCGCCGATCACGGGGTTGGCGTATGTTCGCATCTGCCGCGGTCCTTCCCGGGCACCTGAGGCCGCCATCGAAAGTTTCGTGCCAGTGGGCGAACTTTACGGAGCGAAACTGTAGGCGGCGGCCGGCTTCCCGGGCAAGACGAGGCGCTCCCCCGGCGTCCTGCGGCCCGGTCCGGGGGTCACTCGGACGACTGCCCCGCATCAGCGCATCGGAGGTCCGGGACGCGCCGGCGCAGACAGTCGACGAAGGCGGGGGTGGAGTCGTCGCAGACGAAGGCACCCGACATCAGATGGGGACGGTGCCGGCGGACGATGGCGTCGATGGCCCGCTGCCGGTCCGGCTGGTCCCCCACCAGGGCACGGAGGGTCTGCGCCGTCTTCAGCGCGTGCGCGGCGAACCAGGCGTACCGGGCGTCGATTGCCCGCTCCTCGCCGGGACCGGCCCGTTCGGGATACTCGACCGCGAGGTCGAGGTGGTGCTGGAGGATGCCCAGGGCCTACAGCTGGAGCTGGGCCTGCGCGGCGCGGTGTTGGGCCTGCGCGGCGCGGCGGTAGGTCCAGACCGCGAGGACCACCGAGGCCACCACCGAGGCCACCGTCGCGGCGGCCAGGACGATGAACGCGACCTGCGTGACGAGAACGGCCATCGGCGTGCCCTCCGTCCGTACGGCCAGCCCGTGTCCGGGCATCGTCCCCGGCGAACCGGGCGGCACCGGTCCGCCGGGACCCCGCAGTTCCGGCAGACGAAGAGGGCCTGGTCGACCCGGTTCTTCTTGTCG